>JBJEOO010000046.1:0-16940 GCA_051880755.1 Hominenteromicrobium sp. | reverse complement strand
AAAACCCGGTGTTTTCAAGGCTTCTGAACTTTTGTCCTATTATAACTCAATCATCCATGCGCCGTACAATTCCCGTTGCTTTCATAATTCAATCTCCTCTGTGGTATTGGTTGCCTGTATATTGTCTGCCGATTCAGGGGATTTATGCAAAATCGACTTTCGCACAAGGTGTACTTGCAAATGAAAATCAACTGTGCTACGATACAGATAACCCTATGCGGCACAAAAGAAATACAAAAGAAAACAAAAAGGAACGGCTTACTATGGAAAAACAATTTGCAAAACTGCATGAAGATGTCTGCTTTGGCAGAGCAGGCGGAAAGGTGATCTGGCAGCCGCGCATCCAGTGCTGGATTGACGATAAGATATTTGCCGACGGCAAGCTGCCGGGCAAATACGAGGGCATGACCAAGCCGGAAATTTACCGTGATCTGGGCTGCTCGGCGCGCGTTTATGAATACAACGACTGCTTTTTCCCCATCTATGACGACACCATCCGGGTCTGGGAGGAAAAGGACGGAGATCTGCTGACCAGCTGCATTGAAACGCCGGTCGGCACGGTGTCGCAGCAGACCAAGGCCTCCCCAAACAGTTGGGCGCGCCTGACCACCAAGGAATGGGTGACCTGCGAGGAGGACCTGAAGATTTACACCTATATCGAGCGCCACACGGACTGGGGCTATTCACAGGAAATCTTCGACCGCGTCCATGCGCAGTGGGGCGAGCTGGGCGCGCCCACCATTTATATGCCGCGCGTTTCCATGCAGCGCCTGTATATCGATCTGATGGGCGTGGAGGAAGCCGTATATGCCATGGCGGATTATCCCGAAACGGTGGAAGAATATTTTGAGGCCCTGCATGAAAGCCAGTTCCGGCTGATCGACGTCATTAACGCGTCCCCGGTGAAAATCATCAATTTCGGAGATAACATTCATTCCGGCACGCTGCCGCCGTACCTGTTTGAGCAGTACGTTCTGCCGGAATACCGGCTGCGCTGCGAGCGCCTGCATCAGGGCGGAAAATTCATCAGCGCCCATTTTGACGGCGACAACCGCGGCCTGACGCGGTTTTACAGGGAAACGGGGCTGGACGCCATCGAGGCGATCACGCCCATTCCGCAGGGTGACGTCACGCTGGAAGAGGTGCACGAGGCGCTGGGGGATATGTACCTGCTGGACGGCATCCCGGCCATCTATTTTGACGAGCTTTATCCGGTCGAGACGCTGGTCGAATGCGTGCAGAAGATTCTGGACCTCTTTGCGCCGCACCTGATTCTGGGCATCTCCGACGAGATCTCCTCCACCGGCGATATCGAACGCATCCGTTTGGTCGGGCGTATGGTGGACGAATACAACGAGAAAATCGAAAAATCCGCCTGTGCGGAGCAATAAGCCGGTTTTCGGTCTGGCGCAGGTGATAGAATTCGGTTTCGCCTGCAGGGCGGGCGGCTGTCCGGTACAGGGACAGGTAAGAAATTCCGGCGGGTGCCGGAGGGGAGCGAGCGGTTCATTCCATGAAAAAAACTAAAATTTCGTATCGCGGCAGCTATTTTGCCTATGTGCTTACATACTTCTTTTTCTATTTCGGCATGGGCGTGTTTACCTCCGTGCTTTCCATGTATCTGACCGGTCTGGGCAAGACGAAAGCCGAAATGTCGTTTATCGTGTCGGCGTCCAGTCTGTTCGGCGTGGTGATGATTCCGGTGGTCGGCTACATCAACGACCGGCTGCGCAGGCCGCGGGTGATCGTCAGTGTGATGCTCATCGGCATCGCGGTGCTCAGCGTTGCGTTTGCGGTGGCGCGCAACACGTTTGTGCTGTACCTTCTGGACGGCCTGATTATGGGGCTGATCTCCTCGATTTCGCCGATCAGCGAGCGCATCGCGGGCGCGGGACGCTATCGCTACGGTACGGTGCGCATCTGGGGCACTTTCGGCTACGCCGCGGCGGCTCAGCTGGCCTGCATCATCATGGAGGTCACGGCGCCGCAGCTCATTTTCGCGATGATCGCCGTGACGTCGCTGATCGCCATCGCGGGCTTCTGCGGAACGGACGACATTCCCTTTGAACCGGAAGGTGAGCGGACGGAAGGGGACAGACAGCTTTCGTTTCTGCGCACACCGATGTATTTGCTGTTCCTCGTCGTCGGCTTTATCTTTATGGGCGCGTCGAATCTCAACATGACATACAGCCCGATTCTGCTGCAGGAGCTTGGCGTGCCGACCGCCGCGGTGGGGACAGTGCTGTTTTTCAGCACGGTAATCGAGCTGCCGATCATCCTGTTCTCGAATAAATTTATGGATCGCTTCTCGGGCAAAACACTGACGGCGGTTGACTTTGCGATTATGTTCGTGCAGTTCCTGCTGTACAGCTTTGCGCCGAACGCAGCGGCGGCGATTGCGACGGTGCTGCTGATGCGCGCAATCGGCGCGACGCTGTTTATGATGATTATGCTCAAAATTATCCGCGGTATCGTGCGGGAGAATTCGGTTTCCACCGCGATGGGCGTGCTGAACGCCACGAACGCGGTCAGCGCCATTCTGATGCAGAATATCGGCGGACATCTCGTGGAGGCGATGGGAATCCGCACCATGTACCTGCTTCTGGCGGGTTTCGAGGTGGTCGGTTTTGTGCTCAGTCTGTTCCTGCGGGTGCAGAACACAAAGTGCGTCTTTTCCTGAACGGAAAGCAAACAAGCAAAACAAAACAGGTCTCTTTTGCTTTTGCGTGAGAGGCCTGTTTTTATGTTCGGTATGGTCGTTAATATTCGGGGTCGTCAACGGCGGTGACGATCCACCGGCCGTCCTGCTTTTCAAAGCTTACGGTGCACAATCCGCCGGTTGTTCCGAACCAGATGGAATCAAGCGTCACGGTGCAGGCCGTATCGGTGATTCCGGAGATTTCGGCGGTATCCAGATCCAGCTGATACCCGCCGTATCCCCGGCTGCTGTATACCATGTACAGCTTGCCGTCGAATTCCAGAAATTCGTTCGGGAAGAGCCATTCCGCAAGCTCCGGCGTCATATACTGCTTCAGGTATTCGAGCGCCTCAGCATTGGTCCGGAAGTTTGTGATTTCAAACAGCGTTGCGTTGGTGGGGTCGGTCAACTGCTGCATATTCACCGTGCTCTGCAGAACGACGTCAATGGGCGCTTCGCCGTCGATCATGGCCTGCGAGCTGGTGTAAACACGGCTGTAGGGCGTATCCAGATCAAGCTCCGCGCCGCAGGTTTCGGCATAGCATTGGTTGAGCAGGTCGAGATGAAATTTCAGTTCTTCCAGAAGTGCCGCAGGGTCGGGCGTCGGCTCGGGCGTTGGCTCCGGCGTGGCGGTCGGTTCGGCCGTAGGCTCGGGCGTTGCCGTGGGTTCGGGCGTCGGCGTCGCGGTCAGAACGCTGATGGTCGAGCAGCCGGTGAGCAGGCAAAGCGCGATGACGAGTGCCAGACAAATCAAAAATCGCTGTTTTTTCATGGTTCTATGGACTTCCTTTCCTGTATAAATTGCGGTCCGGTTCAGTGTGCCAGACCGGCATAATCGATGGCGGCAACAACCTTCTGCGCTGTGCGGCCGGAGTATTCACAGCAGGTATCCAGCTCGGCCACCCATGTTATGCTGCCGCTGTTTGAGAACAGATCCTGCACGGAATATTTTTGGGACTGCTGCGCATCGTACAGCTCATTGACCCAGATGCGCTGGTCATTGCGCTGCAGACCGTACGGACGCAGCCTGTCCGCGTACTGCACAAGCAGATCATGGTCGGCCTCGATAAAACCGGCGCCGTCCGCATAATCCTCTTCGGAGATTATAACAATTGTTTCGTAGCCGTTATAGTTGCCGAAGCTGCCGTAACCGAGCTGCGGATATGCGCTGGGGTCGTCTCCGCGCAGCTGCACATGGCCGGTCAGCTTATACAGGGCGGTGCTCCGCGGGCCGCCGCCGGTGGCCATGCCTTCGCAGATAATGCCGACGAACGCGGTGCCGTCATACCGGAACTGCCAGATAACCTCGTGGCTGGAATTCATATAGAGGTTGGTATACAGCGTAATGCCGGTGTAGGTGCCTGCGTCGCACAGAAACAGCGCCGAGCGCACATCGTGGTATTCGGACTTGAAGCAGGATTCCGTGAAGTGCAGGGCGTCCGCGAGATAAACCGCTTCGCCGGCCTCGTAAATCTCCAGATGGATGACGGAACCGTACGAGGCGTTGTCCGTGAATCGGTAAACCAGCATTTCATCGGCGCCGTCGCGGTCAAGGTCGGTGATCTCCGCGCTCAGAATGCCGCTGAAAGCGTCGGAATTCAGCAGTGCCGAGCCTGAAAGGGCGCGCTGCTCAGTCGGCATCAGGCCGTGTTCGGGAATGAGCACCTGACGCAGATACGCTTCGAGCATAGCCCGGCAGTCCGGAACGGGTGCCGGAGACGCAGTTGGGACCGGCGTCGGCGTCGGAGTCTGCTCGGCTTTCGGTGTCGGCACCGGCGTTGCAACGGGCGTCAGCTTATTGCCGATGTCCACAGAGCCGAAACCGTCCGTTCCGTGGAAATTCACCTGCGCGTAATACGTTTCGCCCTGATAGTCGATCCGGACAACATAGGTGCCCCACAGGCGTTTCTGGGATTTCAAATCATCGGGCATGGAAAATTTACCGTTCCGGTTTGTGCGCATCACCACGATCTCGTTGTCCGGGAAACGGTTGTCCGTGACGGGAACGAGCACATGGTTGATATATTGATAAGCCGTGATCACGGCGCCCTCCACGGGCGCGCCGCGATAGGTCACCGTGCCGTATATCTCGCTCCGTCCCCTGTAGACGTAGGTGGAATGCCCATCCTTCTGCCTGCGCATGAGAACCGTCAGAACGTCCTCGGAGAAGGCGTGCGCGTCGTTGTCCAGACCCTCGCTCAGATAGCTGCTGAAGTCCCCGTGCGCGTCGGGGTCTGTCCAAACTTCGCCCAGATGGTTGATCCAGCTGACCGAATCCACCTGGCCGATGGAATACGGAGAGCCGACAATAACCTGTGCGCCGTGGGCAAAGAGGAAGGAGCAGAAGGTTTTGTCTCGCAGCATATAGCAGACATTGAAGACAAATACGGTGTTGTCAAAGCATTTATCCGCGTATTGGTCGATGATCAGGTCCGTGGAGCCCCACAGCTCACCATACTGGTTCAGCGTCATGGGTGCGGTTCGGAAATCACTGTCATATTGGTTTTCTTCGTATCCGTTCAGATAATCGGCAAACAGATATTGCTTTTTGGCGTACCAGTCCGCGTAGTCCTCGTAGTTCCGGTTGTCGGCAATCAGAAAAACCGTGGAAACGGAACCGTCCGAAGCGTGATGATAGGGTGTCTCCAAGCCATGTGTATTCATCATGATCGTTCCGTAATCACTCCATGAGCCGTCAAAAATCGAGGTGAGAAAGTCGACGTCGCGCTTCGTGTCAAAATCCCCGCCGACGAGATCGGCGATTTTCTGGCAGAAATTCTCCTGATAATTTTTGGCGGTAAGATTCAGGGGATCCAGAATCTGCTGGATTTCTTCCGAGACTAAGAAGCTCGTTATGCCCTCGAAGCTCTGCAGGAAAAGGACGTCTGTGCTTGTGGGACTGTAATCATTGCGGACATAGACATCCGAAAAACGCACGTCCTGCATGCCGCCCGCGTCTTCAATAACCGAAACGAGATCGCCGCTGAGATGCATGCCGCTGATATCCGTCTGGGAAAAAACGTATTCCGGGGAAGAGGCGGACTGCGCGGTGAACTGCGCGTCCGGCTCATCGTCTGCAGCCGTTCCCGAGCCGAATACGCCCTCCTCGGGCGGGAGACTGTACATGCACGAAATGCCGTCCCACGTTATAAAGCGGACGCAAGTTTCTTCCTGCACGGCGGCCTTCACCCGCTCGTCGGTGCGCAGCCACGCGTTAACGGTGTTCAGGAACGTTTCGTCGGGATTGCCGTCCGGAAAGCCCTGCCTTTCCAGAGCCTTCAGATCATCGAGCACCGCATAGGCGGTCTCTATCATCTCATCGGTAACTTCCGGTGCGAAGCGCAGCGTGAGCGCCGTGCTTTCCCCGCTGCCGCCGCGGGCGGTATAGACCTCCATCATCGGCATCTTTTCCTCAACCTCCAGCGTGGTTTCAAACCAGCGGGTATCTCCCTGCGCTTCGGTGAGCGTAAGCGTGGCGACATAGGTGTCGCCGTTGTACAGGTCAAAGCTTTCTGCGGTGGAATCGGTTGTGCGGACGGTAAACCGCACCGGCGTGCGTTCGCAGATGGTGAACATGGTTCTGTCTGCGTACAGAATGCTTGAAGCCACATCGGCTTCAACATACACAGCATCGCTTTGCCGGAAAGCCTGAAGCGCTATGACAATGCCGATGCAGATGCAGACGGCCAGCGCCGCCAGAACGAGCGGAAGAACAAACCGATGCTTCTTTTTCGGCTTTTGTGCCTTCGGCTTCGGGGCGGCCGCCGGAAGCGGCGTTTGTGCCGCAGACGCGGTCTGTATGGTGCGCACCCGGTAATCGGTCTGATTTTCGTAAATCAGCGCCGTGCCGGCCTGATTCCGGAACCGTGCGCGCTGTTCGGCAAACAGAGACTCGTGTCCGGGAATGAGAGACGGAGCCGCCGTGTACCGCACATCGCGGCGGACGTGCATGCGCGGATAAAACTCGGTCAGCTCAACCGTGTGCCCGGTATGGAGATCATAGCCGATATAGGTGAGGCTGCTGTCGGTCTGTGCCGTACACCGGCCGGTGAGATATCGCCTGCCGATTACGGAAAAAGGCCCAAGCATATAAGCGGGACGCACTTTATCGTCATTTGCCCGGTCAAAGCCGCAGTATGGACACGGACCGTCTGCGAAAGGCTTTTCCCGCATACAGCCGGCGCAGAGAAGGTCAAAATTCATGGTGAATGCACTCCCTCCAGTGTCTTGCTTTTTTCAGTATACCAGCCGGTTTTCAGGATTTCAAGCGGTGCGGCAAAAACCTTTTCGCAGAGGGTGGAAAAGCGGCACGGACTGTGCTAGAATGGAGACAGCAAAATCAGAAAGGGTGGCTGTTATGGTATTGGAAAGAGTGACACCGGAAAGCGTCGGTATTCATTCAAAGGGAATTCTCGACTTCATCGATCTCGCCGAGCGGCGCGGTCTGGAGCTGCACGGCATGATGCTGCTGCGGCACGGAAAGGTCTGCGCGGAGGGCTGGTGGAAGCCGTATAACCCGGCGTCCCCGCATATGATGTTCTCATTTACAAAAGCGCTGACCTCCACGGCGATCGGCTTTGCGCGGCAGGAGGGAAAAATTGCGCTGGAGGACAGGCTGTGCGACCTGTTCCCGGATAAAATGCCGGAAAATCCGAGTGAGAATCTGCTGGCCTGCACGGTGCGCGATCTGCTCACCATGACCTGCGGCCACGAAACGGAGATCGATACGTTTGACGTGGAGGAGCCGGACTGGGTCAAGAAGTTCCTTGCGCATGAATTCAAATATAAGCCCGGCACATGCTTTATGTACAACACGGCCGGCACGAATATGCTCTGCGCCGCGCTCAAGCGTCGGACGGGCGAGGATCTCTTCGCGTATCTTACGCCCCGCCTGTTTGAGCCGCTCGGCATCTCGGGCGTCGAGTGCTTCCGCCTGCCGGACGGCATCGAGATGGGCGGCGCGGGCAGCCGCCTGAAAACGGAGGATATGGCGCGCTTCATCCTGTTTGTCGCGCAGCGCGGCAAATGGGCGGGCAGACAGCTTCTTGAGGAATCGTGGTTTGACCTCGCCGCCTCTAAGCAGGTGGAAACCGTCAGCCCCACCTATAACGCGGAGAATCCGGATTGGCGCTGCGGCTACGGCTTCCAGTTCTGGCGCTGTGTGCCCGAGCATGTTTACCGTGCGGACGGCGCATTCGGCCAGTACGGTGTGGTTTTTGAGGATAAGGATGCGATTCTGATTCTCCAGAGCGCGTCGCCGAACCAGCAGGATCAGCTCACCTGCGCGTGGGAAGCACTTCTGCCCGCAATCACGGACAAGGAATCCCTGCCGGAAAGCCCGATGACGCATGTGCTCAAACACCGTCTCGAAAAGGCGGAGCTGACCCCGATGCTCTCGATGCGCAATCTCTGGTCGGAGCAGAAGGTCGGCGGCAGGACATTCGTGCCGGCGGCGCATATGCCCGGCCTTGCCGATCTGATCGGTGGAATCTGGATTGTCGCACCGCAGGGCGGCGAGACGAAGGCGCTCCGGCTCGATTTTGAGGCGGACCATGCCGTGCTGACTGCCGAGCAGGATAACGGCGTGTTCTCCGTGGAAATCGGTCTCAACAGCCATTTCAGAACCTGCACGCTCTGCGGGCGTACCTACGGCGCCGTAGGGCGCTGGCGCAGCGACAGCCGCTTTGAGGCGGAGATCCGCTGTGCGGAGGCCGTCGGCGGCAAGCGCATGATCTTCAATTTCGATGCGGACAAGCTGACGATCGAGAGCGAATCCACGCTCGCCGTTTCCGGAGGCATCGCCGACCGCGGCTTTACGGCTTATGTCCTGAACGCCTGAAAACAGTACAGCAGCGCCGCCTGCGGAGGGGAAATTCCGCAGGCGGCGCTTTGCGTCTGAATTTACAGCTTTGTGGAAAAGACGACCATCTGCATGGCGTCGGGGTGGGCCGGGGCATCGGTAAAGCCCGCGAAAGCGGCGTCGAGCCGCATGCGGCGGGTGCGCCAGATTTCCCGGATCTCCGCCTGCGTGTACAGGCGCGTGGGGTCGCCCTCGCCGATGACGGGCATCACGGCGGGAACGCCGTAGGGCACATCCGCACCGCCGAACAGCATGATGCGCCGCTCGGGATCCCAGTCGAATTCGGAAAGTGCCAGCGCGTTTTCGCCCGTTTCCCAATTGCGCATGGGGAAATGGCGGTCGGCGTAATCGCCGTTGATGATGTCCATGACGTGACGGCCGCCGGGCTTCAGGGCGGCGGAAATCACATCGAAGATTTTCAGGTTTTCCGCGTCGTTTTCAAGATAGCCGACCGCGCCGTCCGCGAGATTCAGCACAAGGTCGAATTCCGCCGCAAAGCGCAGGTCGCGGATATCGCTGCACACAAACTGTGCGTTTTGCAGGTGCAGCTCGGCGGCGCTTTTCCGCGCGTCCGCGATGTAATCCGCCGTGATGTCCGCGCCGACAACCGAAAAGCCCTGCTGTGCAAGCAGAAGCGCGTGCCGGCCGAAGCCGCAGGCCAGGTCCAGAATCCGCGCGCCGCGCGGCAAATTCAGGCGGCGCAGAAGAAAATCCACCTGCGCGGCGGTGTCCTCCACCCACGACTGCTGCTTGATGTCGAGCGTCCAGATCGTTTTGTACCAATCGGATGATTTGGCTTTCATAGTCTCCTGTCTCCTTGATATGAATTTGCCGGCGTAAAAAAGTTTAGCAGAAAACGCGGGAAAAGACTAGACTTGTATTTCATCCTGTGGTATAGTTATGTATCGGGTGCGGATATTTTTCCGCACCTGTTTTTTTGCAAAAAATGACCCGCGCGGGCTGTCCTGCGCGGGTCAAAGTATTCAGATGGAGTTTTACACAAACTGTGCCGGGTCGACACGGACGCCGTTCTGATAGACCTCAAAGTGGCAGTGGTTGCCGAAGGAGTAACCGGTATCGCCGACATAGCCGATGATATCGCCCTTGTTGACCCACTGGCCTGCCGAAACGGCGACGGCGCTCATGTGCGCATACAGCGTCGAGAACTCGGAATCGTGGTAGATCGAGACGTAGTAGCCCCAGGAATAGCCCCAGGAATCACTGCCGTTTGCAACCATGACCGTACCGGAGCGCGAAGCGACGATCGGCGTGCCGTAGGCGGCCGGAATATCCATGCCGTAGTGACCGTTTCCGAATCCGCAGCTCACGCTGCCCCAGCCGGGAACCGGCCAGCAGAAGCTCTCGCCGGAGACGGGCTTGGAGGGCGCCGTCGGGACGGGCGTCGGGGTGGGTGTGGGTTTCACAGTCGGCACGGGCGTCGGCGTCGGGGTCGGAAGTGCGTTTCCGTCTTCATCCGTTCCCGGTGTGGGCACGGGCGTCGGGGTGGGCGTCGGCTCCACGGACGGCACAGGCGTCGGCGTCGGGGTTGCCTGCGCCTGCTGCTCCTTCTGCTGCATCTGTGCGATCAGGCTTGCCATCATGCCGGCAAGCGCGTATTCTTCCTCTGCGGTGCGCTCAAGCTCGTGCTCCGCCTCTCCTTTTTCGGCGCGGATTTCCTCGAGCAGCGCCTTGTTTTCAGCCTCCAGATCAGTCAGCTCCGTCTGGCTGGATTCAAGCAGCTTTTTTTCGTCGGCAAGCGCGGTCTTTTCCTTTTCAAGCTCCTCGCGCTTTTCCTGCGTTTTTTCCATGTAGTCGTACACCTGATCAATCAACATCTTGTCGCGGTGTGTGATGCTGGAAATCAGCTCCGTCCGCATGGAAAAGTCATGCAGACTCTGGGAATTGAAAAGAATTTCCAGCGTGCTGACCTTACCGGCGGCATACAGCGCCGCAATGCGCTTTTTGAGCAGCTCCAGCGTATCCTGAATTTCGGCCTCCGCGCTCTCCATGCTGTCCTCCAGCGCGGTGATGCTCTTGTTCAGCTCAGAGATGTTGACCGTCGCGGTATCGATCTGTTCCTTTACGGTGTCGATCTGCTCGGCGAGCAGCGCCTGAACCGCTTCCTTGTCTGATTCCTCGGCTTCCAGTGCGGCGATTTTGTTTTCCAGCTCCTCTTTTTTCTGCGCAAGCGTCTGCTGCTCCGCTTCAATGCTCTCTACGCTGGTGGCGTAGCTCAGGGGGGCGGCGGCAAACAGCAGCGCGGAAAGCGCCAAAGCGGTCAGCCGTGTAAACCCCTTATGAAAATGCTTCATGGGCGGTCTTCCTTTCAGCGGTGATTACAAAAAATAACAGATGGTTACAAATCCACACATAACCGACTATATTGTATAGGAAATAAGAACCATTATAATTCTCAATAAGAATTATAATCCGAAAATTGCAAAAAAACTACAAAAGAATTTCAAAATCCTTACAGACCGGATACGAATCGGTATCAGGAAAACGGATTATGCTTCACGCAGGAAGAAAAAACAGCCGGAGGAAATGCAGAAAAAGCGCGGTTGCGCTTGACATTCCGCGCGAAAGAAAGTAAAATAACAGGGAATGATAATTAGTTTGTTTAACTAAATTTCGAGCGGCTTCGACAGCATGCCGCAGGGAAAGGGGGGAACGCCGTGCCAATGTTTTCAGCGGAACTGAACGATCTTTTGGTTGAAATTTACCGCAATATTCAAATACTTGAGGAAAGCGAGCTGAAGAAAAACCGCCTGAATCTTTCCATCAACGAGATGCACATGATTGAGCTGATTGCGAAAGGCGGCGACGGCATGACGGTCAGCGAGATCGCCCAGCGGCTCAAGGTGACGAAGCCCTCCGTGACGGTGGCGGTGAATAAGCTTGTGCAGAAGGGCTACTGCGAAAAGCGCCGCATGGAGGATGACGGCCGCGCCGTGCTGGTGGCGCTTACGCCGGCGGGCAGAAAGGTGGAGGCATTCCACCGGCGGTGCCACCGCAATATGATCCGTGAAATCAGCGACGACCTCACCGAAGCGGAAAAAGCGGATCTGCTCCGGACCATGACGCGAATCAATCTCTATTTCAGGACGAAGATATAACGGCTGCCGGCAACGGCACGAAAGGAAGGTACAAGATGAGTTTCACAATTTTGGGTACGGGCAGCTATGCGCCGGAGCATGTCGTCACGAACGACGATCTCTCCAAGCTGGTCGATACGAACGACGAGTGGATCACACAGCGCATCGGCGTCAAGTCCCGTCACATCAGCGAGACGGAGACAAACGTGGACCTTGCGGTGAAGGCGGCGGAGCGCGCGCTGGAAAATGCGGGGGTGCAGCCTCAGGAGCTGGATCTGATCATCGCAACTACCATTTCCGGCGATACGCTTTCGCCCGGCACAGGCTGCATGGTGCAGAACCGTCTCGGCGCAAGCTGCCCGGCCTTTGACGTGGCCGCGGCCTGCTCGGGCTTTCTGTTCGGTCTGGAGACGGCGGCGGGCTTCCTCGCGCGCGGCATGTACAAGCGCGTGCTGGTGGTCAGCGCGGAGCGCATGAGCGGCATCATCGACTGGTCGGACCGCGGCACCTGCTGCATTTTCGGCGACGGTGCGGGCGCGGCGGTGCTCGGCCCCGGAGACGGCCTTGTCGCGTCACATCTCGTGACCAAGGGCGGGGACGACGTCATCACGATTCCGACGCACTACGGCAATTCCCCGTGGTATAAAAACGAACTGCCGGAAAAAACGAGCGTTCATATGAACGGGCGCGAAACGTACAAGTTTGCGGTGATGGCGATGTCCGACAACATCAAAGCGCTGATGGAGAGCGCCGGTGTTTCCGGCGAGGACGTCGCGCTCGTCATTCCGCATCAGGCGAATTACCGCATCATCAACGAGGCACGCCGGCGCATCCCGGATATCGCGCCGGAGAAGTTCTGCATCAACATCGACCGCTACGGCAATACCTCCTCGGCGAGCGTGCCGATTCTGCTCGATGAGATGAACCGCGCGGGCAGAATCCACCGCGGAGATCTGCTGGTGCTCGCGGCGTTCGGCGGCGGTCTTTCCGCAGGAGCCATGATTATCCGCTATTAAAGCGTACGATAGATCAAAACCAACGAAGGGAGAAAAAACAATGATTTCAACACCGATTTGTGACATTCTGGGCATTCAATACCCGATTTTTCAGGGCGGCATGGCCTGGATTTCCGACGGAAAGCTGGCCGGCGCCGTTTCCGAGGCAGGCGGCCTCGGCATCATCTCCGCGATGAACGCCAACGCTGATTACCTGCGCGGGCAGATCAAAATTGCGCGCGAGCTGACGGACAAGCCGTTCGGCGTCAATATCATGCTGATGAGCCCGTTTGCCGATGAGGTTGCGCAGGTTGTCGCGGAGGAGAAGGTCGCGGTCGTCACGACCGGCGCGGGCAATCCCTCCAAATACATGAAGCAGTGGATCGAGGCCGGCATCAAGGTCATCCCGGTTGTCGCTTCGGTCAGCATGGCCAAGCTGATGCAGCGTGTCGGCGCAACGGCGGTCATTGCCGAGGGCGGCGAAAGCGGCGGCCATATCGGCGAGCTGACCACCATGGCGCTCGTGCCGCAGGTTGTCAGCGCGGTTACCATTCCGGTTATTGCGGCGGGCGGCATCGGCGACGGGCGCGGCGTTGCGGCGTCGTTCATGCTCGGCGCGGTGGGCGTGCAGCTCGGCACGCGCTTCCTGGTCGCAGAGGAATGCGGTGTGCATCAGAATTATAAGAACAAGGTGCTCAAGGCCAACGATATCGCAACGATGACGACCGGCAAACGGCTCGGCCATCCGGTGCGCAGCATCAAGAACCCGTACTCCAAGGAGTATCTCCGCCTTGAATACAGCGGCATTTCGGACGAGGAGCTTGAGGCCTACGGCAGAGGCTCACTCTACCGCGCGGCCGTTGAGGGCGACGAAAAGACGGGCTGCTTCCTTGCGGGGCAGATCGCCGGCATGGTCAACCGTGAGCAGCCGGCAAAGGAAATCATCGAAGAAATCTTCTCCGAAGCGGAAGAGGTACTGAAGGGTGCGGCAAAATGGGTAAAGTAGCATTTGTTTTTTCCGGACAGGGTGCGCAGTACAGCGGCATGGGAAAATCGCTCTGCGAAGCGAGCGCGGCGGCAAAGGCCGTGTTTGAAACGGCGGAGGCCATCCGTCCCGGCACGATGCAGCAGTGCTTTGAGGGCACGCTGGAGGAAATCAGCATCACAAAAAACACGCAGCCGTGCCTGTTCTGCGTGGACCTTGCGGCGGCTGAGGCACTGCGCGAGGCGGGCATTCAGCCGGATATGGTCGCGGGCTTTTCGCTCGGCGAGGTCGCGGCGGTGACGTTTGCGGGCGTTTTCACGCAGGCCGAGGGCTTCTCGCTCGTCACAAAGCGCGGCGAGGCCATGCAGGCGGCGGCCGAAAAGGTCGACAGCGCCATGGCGGCGGTTCTGAAGCTGGCCAATGAAAAGGTGGAGGAGCTTTGCCGGATGCACCCGGGCGTGTTCCCGGTCAACTATAACTGCCCGGGCCAGCTCGTCGTTGCGGGACTCAAAACGAGTCTGGAAGGCTTTTTGTCGGATGTCGCGGAAAACGGCGGACGCGCCGTTCCGCTGAATGTCAGCGGCGGCTTCCATTCTCCGTTTATGGAGAGCGCGTCGATCCGTCTGGCACAGGCGCTCAGCGAAATGGACGCCAAAGCGCCGAAGATCCCGGTTTACGCGAATTATACGGCGGAACCGTACGGCGAAGACGATGCGAAGTTTCTGCTTGAAAAGCAGGTTTCCAATCCGGTGCGCTGGCAGCAGACCATTGAGACGATGATCGCGGCGGGCGTGGATACGTTTGTCGAGGTCGGTGCGGGCAAAACGCTCTGCGGTCTGGTCAAAAAGACAAACCGCGCCGCGAAGGTATACAATGTGGAGAATGCGGAGACGCTTGCGGCGGCAATCGCGGCGATTCGCGCGGAATAACGCAGGAAAACAAACAGGAAAGGACAGAAATTTTATGAGCTTACAGGGTAAAATCGCGCTGATCACAGGCGCTTCACAGGGAATCGGCAGACAGATTGCGCTGCGTCTGGCAGCGGACGGCGCCAACATTGCCGTCGTCGATATGAGCGTCGAAAAGGGAGAGCTGGTCTGCGAAGAGCTGCGCGCCATGGGCGTCGAGGCAAAGGCGTATAAATGCAACGTCACGGTGACCGAAGAGGTTGCGGCGACGGTCAAAGCCGTATCGGCGGATCTCGGCAAGGTGGATATCCTTGTCAACAACGCGGGCATCACGCGCGACGGCCTCGTGCTTTCGATGAAGGACGCGGATTTTGACGCCGTGATGAACACAAACCTCAAGGGCGCGTTCAATATGATCCGCGCGTGCTATTCCGGCTTCATCCGCAAGAAGAGCGGCCGCATCATCAACATTTCGTCCGTTTCCGGCATCATGGGCAACGCCGGTCAGGCGAATTATTCGGCGTCGAAGGCCGGGCTGATCGGCCTGACCAAGACGGTGGCGCGCGAGCTTGCCTCCCGCAATGTCACCTGCAACGCGGTCGCGCCGGGCTTCATTCAGACGGCCATGACGAAGGATATCGGCGAGGACAACGCGCTGCGCTCCATGATCCCGCTGGGCAGAATGGGCAAGCCGGAGGATATTGCCGAGGCGGTGGCCTTCCTTGCAAGCGACGCGGCCGGCTACATCACCGGCGAGGTTCTCCGCGTGGACGGCGGTCTCGCCATGTAAGTGGGGGGCGTCCCACGGCGAGGTCGCGGGATCGCGCGCAGAAAGAAAAGAGTTTGGCAAACGCGGACGGGAGCTTTGCGTGAAGGTATGGCTCCCGGGAAAGGATAAATGATGGAAAGAAGAGTTGTGATTACGGGTCTCGGCGCGGTGACGCCGATCGGCAACGACGTGGAGACCTTCTGGAACAATCTGAAGGCCGGTAAGTGCGGCATCACGCAGATTACGAAGTTTGATTCCACGGACTTTAAGGCGCATGTTGCGGCGGAGGTCAAGGATTTTGACCCGCTGCTTTATATGGATAAGGGCGAGCTGCGCAAGAACGACATGTTCGCTCAGTTTGCCATGGCCGCGGCAGCGCAGGCCGTCAACGACAGTGAAATTCTCGGCAAGATTGACCCCGAGCGCTTCGGCGTGTATTTCGGCTCCGGCATCGGCGGCATCCAGACCTTCAGCAATCAGATGACAACGCTGAACGAGAAGGGGCCAAAGCGTGTTTCCGCGTATTTTATCCCGATGATGATCGCGAACATCGCGGGCGGCAATATCGCCATCCGGTTCAACGCGCAGGGATCCTGCCTGCCGATCACGACGGCGTGCGCGACGAGCAACAACGAGATCGGCGAGGCATACCGCGCAATCAAGCACGGCTATCTCGATGCGATCATCGCGGGCGGCGCGGAAGCGGCGATCACGCCCATCGGCGTGGCGGGCTTCAGCAACATGACCGCGCTCACCACCTGCCCGGATCCTGAGGATGCGTGCTGCCCGTTTGACAAGCGCAGAAGCGGCTTCATCATGGGCGAGGGCGGCGCTGCCCTGATTCTGGAGGAATACGAGCACGCAAAGGC
This sequence comes from Hominenteromicrobium sp., assembly GCA_051880755.1. Taxonomy (GTDB): domain Bacteria; phylum Bacillota; class Clostridia; order Oscillospirales; family Acutalibacteraceae; genus Hominenteromicrobium. The sequence goes on along the minus strand of JBJEOO010000046.1, from coordinate 761 downwards.
ACGCGGCGCGCGGATGTATGCGGAGATCGTCGGCTACGGCGCGACGGACGACGCGCACCATATGACCGCGCCGGATCCGGAGGGCAACGGCGGCGCACGCGCCATCCGCATGGCGTGCGCGGAAGCGGGCGCTGACGCGGCGAAGGAGAAAATTTACATCAATGCGCACGGCACGAGCACCCCGCTCAACGACCGCAGCGAGACGCTGGCCATCAAAAAGGCGTTCGGCGAGCATGCATACGACGTCATTGTCAGCTCCACAAAGTCCATGACCGGCCATATGCTCGGCGCGGCGGGCGCGGTGGAGGCGATTGCCTCGGCGCTTGCGGTCAAGGAGGGCATCGTCCCGCCGACCATCAACTACAAGGAACCGGATCCGGACTGCGACCTCGACGTCTGCCCGAATGAGGCGCGCCGTGTCGATCTCGGCCTGGCGCTCTCCGTTTCGCTCGGCTTCGGCGGCCACAACGCCTGTATTGCAATCCGCAAGGTTTTGTAGTAAAATATTTGAAATAGACCGGTTCGGTAAAAAACGGAGGGACGTTTGTGAATATAAAGGATATTGCGGCACTGGCGGAGATTGTCCGAAAGAATGAGCTGACGAAGCTGGAGGTCAACGGCGAGAGCATCGTAATCGAGCGCGCGCCGGCGGCCGTTCAGACCGTGGCTGCTCCGGCTTCGGTGCCTGAGCAGATGCATACGGCGGAGCCGATCGCTCAGGTGCAGGAACAAGAAGGCGTTTATGTCAGGAGCCCGGCGGT
>JBJEOO010000045.1:0-3855 GCA_051880755.1 Hominenteromicrobium sp. | reverse complement strand
AATGGCCGGGCGGGAAGGGCATCACTTTGCAGCAAAGTCCGACAAGGTTCTTCGGCTCGCTCGCAAACATAATGTGTCCCGTTTCGCTGTAACCGTAATACAGCGGACGGATGCCGATCGGATCGCGCGCCGCGATGAAGCTGCCGGTTTCCGCATCATAAAGAATCATCGCAAATTCCGCATCGAGCTTTTCAAACATCGCCGTGCCCTGTTCGCGGTACAGCGGGAGAATGATTTCACAGTCGGAATCACTCCGGAAGGTATATCCTTTTCGGATCAGCGCTTCCTTGACCGGGCGGAAGCCGTACAGCTCGCCGTTGCAGACCACATAGGAGCCGTCCCGCTCAAACGGCTGCATGCCGGCTTCCGTCAGGCCCATAATCGCGAGTCGATGGAAAAAAAGCCAGCCCGCGGGCGTTTCAACCGTACGGGACATATCCGGCCCGCGCGACACCGTTTCCTCAAAGCCCCTCGTCAGGTCCTCCAGACGGATATCCTTTGCCGTATAACCCATAATCGAACACATTTTGAATCCCTCCAAAAATAAAAAAGATAATTTACGGGGCAAATAAGAAAACAGCCATTTGTCCCAAAGCATTAGGACGAATAGCTGTCGTATCCGCGGTGCCACCTAAATTATCCGAAAAAGATCACCTTTACTGTCTCCAACAAGACAGGCACGGCTTAACGCGCCGCCACACGTCTCCCCTACTCAGCAGTCCTTTCGGTTTGAGGCTCCGAAGTGTTCTTCGCCGAAGTGCTTTCCCGGGGTTCACACTCTCCCCCGTTCACTGCGCAAAGCGCCATCCGGTTACTTTTCTTCATCAAGGCCTGTAAATATCATGCCAAATTTATACCACACAACTTTCATCTTGTCAACTGTTTTTTTGAATTTTACGCACATTTCTTGCAGAATATGCAATTTAAACATGTATTTCCTGCATTTTTCCCGGACTCTCACAAAAGTTTTCCACTGCCCCCGGAAAGGGCTTTTCAATTCCGGGCCTTTGTATTATAATGAAAGCAAACGAAACGAGGAGGCTTCTGTCATGTTTTCCTATAAAACTCTGAAAAGCGGCACCGATATCCGCGGTGTCGCAAGCGAGGGCGGCGGCGCGCCGATCAACCTGACCGATGAGGTCATCGAGCGTATTGCAGCCGGTTTCCTCGTCTGGTGCGAAAAGCACCTGAATAAGCCGGCTGCCGGCCTGAAGATCGCGGTCGGCCATGACTCCCGCATTTCCGCGGACCGCATCTCCGCCGCGCTCTGCCGCGTCTTCACCGCATGCGGCGCGTCCGTTTCGGACTGCGGTCTCGCCTCCACACCGTCCATGTTCATGGCGACGCTTGAGCTGCCCTGCGACTGCTCGGTTCAGATCACGGCCAGCCACCACCCGTTTTACCGGAACGGCCTGAAGTTCTTCACCCCGGCCGGCGGTCTGGACAGCCCGGATATTTCGGAAATTCTGGAATACGCCGAAGCGGGCGCATCCCCTGAAAAAGCGGCGGGCGGCAGCGTGACAGCCGTCAACTACATGAAAAAGTATGCGGAAAATCTCCGTGTCATGATTCAGAAAGGCGTAAACGCCGAGGACTATGCGCATCCGCTCAGCGGCTTCAAAATCGTTGTGGATGCCGGCAACGGCGCCGGCGGCTTCTACGCCACCGAGGTGCTGGAAACGCTCGGCGCGGACATTACCGGCAGCCAGTTTCTGGAGCCGGACGGCCGCTTCCCGAACCATATTCCGAACCCGGAAAATGAGGAAGCCATGGCAAGCGTCTGCGCGGCAACCGTGCGTGCCGGCGCAGATCTCGGCGTGATCTTTGATACGGACGTAGACCGCGGCGGCGCCGTGGACAGCCGCGGCGAGGAGATCAACCGCAACAGGCTCGTCGCAATCGCCTCCGCCATCGCGCTCGAGGGCAACGCGGGCGGCACGATTGTCACGGATTCCATCACCTCCGACGGTCTCAAGACGTACATTGAGGAGACGCTCGGCGGCCGCCATCACCGCTTCAAGCGCGGCTATAAAAACGTCATCAACGAAGCCATCCGGCTCAATCACGAAGGCGTAAACTGCCCGCTCGCAATTGAAACCAGCGGACACGCCGCACTGCGCGAGAACTATTTTCTCGACGACGGCGCGTATCTCGTCACGAAGATCATCATCAAGGCGGCGCAGCTCCGCCGCGCAGGACAGTCGCTGGAAAGCCTGATTGCCGACCTGAAAGAAGCCAAGGAGGAAAAGGAACTGCGCTTCCCGATCACGACCGCCGATTTCCGCCCGGTCGGCGAGGGCATCATTGCCGCGCTGGCGTGCTACGCGGAAAAATCCGGCTGGGCCATCGCGCCGGATAACCGCGAGGGCATCCGGATCTCGTTCCCCGAAAACGACGGCGACGGCTGGTTCCTGCTGCGCATGAGCGTACACGACCCGATTCTGCCGCTGAACCTTGAAAGCAACACCGTCGGCGGTGTGCGCATACTCGCCGAAAAGCTGCTCGCTTTCTTTGAACAGGCCGACACGGCGAACATCGACTACACCAGCCTGAAAGCTTTCTTAAACGCATAATCCGGCATCCACCGAAACAGCCCTCAGGGAATCCCTGAGGGCTGTTTTTTATGCGGTTCCGGTTTTGCTTTCTTCCGTATCCTCCACGACGCGGCTTTTGGAAAGATTTACCTTTTTATAGTAGAGCAGCGTCAGCGCACTGCAGACAAACCATCCGGCCGGGTAGCTCATCGCGATGGGCAGAACCGTATTGGAGATGAAATTGGCCGTGACAAACAGATAGATCTGGCGGAACACCACAAAGGAGCAGAGCATGATCACCATCGGCGCACGGCTGTTTCCGGCGCCGCGCAGCGCACCCGAATAGATCTGATTCACACAGCAAAGCACATAAAACGGCGAGATCCAGCGCAGCAGCAGTACGCCGTATGATACGACCTCCGGTTTGCTGTTGAAAAAAGAGACGAGCTGCGGCGCGAAAATGAGGACCGGGATCATCGCGCATACTGTGGAAACTGCCGCCATCACAAGCGCCGTCCGTACACCCTTCTTGGCGCGCTCGATCTGGTTTCTGCCGAGATTCTGCCCGACAAAGGTGGTCGAAGCGAGCGCCAGCGACTGCATCGGCAGGAAAAGGAGCTGATCGATCTTGCCGTAAGCCGTCCACCCCGACATGCAGTCCGCCCCGAAATAATTGATATAGGACTGCACAAAAACATTGGAGAACGATGTGATTGCCATCTGAATGGCCGCCGGAATGCCGACCATGAAGATCTTGGCCAACATGTTCCAGCTGATTTTCAGCGAACGGAGGCGGAGCCTGACACAGGAATCGCTGCGCATCAGCGTCCAGAGAACCAGAACGGCCGACACGCCCTGCGCCAAAATCGTTGCCAGTGCGACGCCGCGCACGCCCATCCGGAAAGCCAGCACCAAGACAAGGTCGAGCAGAATATTCAGCACGGCGGAAATCACAAGAAAATAGAAGGGACGCTTGGAGTCCCCCACCGCACGCAGAATGCCGGCGCCCATGTTGTAGAGCATCAGCCCGAGCACGCCGGAGAAATAAACCGTCAGATAGGCCGAGGATTCCGGAAAAACCTCCGCCGGCGTTTTCATGAAGGTCAGCATGGCAGGCGTCATCAGAATGCCGATCGCCGTGAACAGGACACCGAGAACCAGCGTCATGACAATCGACGTGTGTACCGTTTCCTGCACCTCGTCATATCGCTTCGCGCCGTAATACTGCGAGATTACAACGCCCGCGCCGCTGGAAAGCCCCAAGAAGAAGCCGATCAGCATATTGATGACAGGCGCCACGGTTCCGACTGCAGAAAACGCT
>JBJEOO010000044.1:0-3857 GCA_051880755.1 Hominenteromicrobium sp. | reverse complement strand
ATAAGATCATGGTTCCGGCCGGCGTGCGCGGCACCATCCGCTCGATTTCCGCAGGCGAATACACCGTCACCGATACGGTCGCCGTCATCGATACGCCGAACGGTTCCAGCGTAAATGTCACGCTGATGCAGAAATGGCCGGTCCGCCGCGGCAGACCGTACCAGAAAAAGCTTTCGCCGGATATGCCGCTGATCACCGGCCAGCGCGTCATTGACACGCTGTTTCCGATCGCGAAGGGCGGCGTTGCGGCCGTTCCCGGCCCGTTCGGCAGCGGCAAAACCGTCGTGCAGCATCAGCTGGCAAAGTGGGCGGAAGCCGATATCGTCGTCTACATCGGCTGCGGCGAGCGCGGCAACGAGATGACCGACGTTCTGAACGAGTTCCCGGAGCTGATCGACCCGAAAACCGGATATTCGCTGATGAAGCGCACCGTGCTCATCGCGAATACCTCCGATATGCCGGTTGCGGCGCGTGAAGCTTCCATCTATACCGGCATCACAATTGCGGAGTATTTCCGCGATATGGGCTATTCCGTCGCCCTGATGGCGGATTCCACCTCCCGCTGGGCAGAGGCCCTGCGCGAAATGTCCGGCCGTCTCGAGGAAATGCCCGGTGAAGAGGGCTACCCGGCCTATCTGGGCAGCCGTCTGGCGCAGTTCTACGAGCGCGCAGGCCGCGTCATCACCCTCGGCAGCGACGACCGCGAGGGCGCGCTTTCCGTTATCGGCGCCGTTTCCCCGCCGGGCGGCGATATTTCCGAGCCGGTTTCGCAGGCAACGCTGCGCATTGTCAAGGTTTTCTGGGGCCTTGATTCCAACCTCGCGTATAAGCGTCACTTCCCGGCCGTCAACTGGCTGACCTCCTATTCCCTGTATGTGGACACCATGTCAAAGTGGTTCAACACGAACGTCGCACCCGATTGGATGGAGCTGCGCGCACGTTTGATGCGCCTGCTTCAGGATGAAGCGGAGCTTGAGGAAATCGTCAAGCTCGTCGGTATGGATGCGCTTTCCGCGCCTGACCGGCTGAAGCTCGAAGCCGCACGCTCGATCCGTGAGGACTTCCTGCATCAGAACGCCTTCGACGAAACAGACACCTACACCAGCCTCGAAAAGCAGCACGATATGATGCTCCTTGTGGTACACTACTATGACCAGTGCGCCGCAGCGCTTGAAAAAGGCGCGAAGGCAGACGACCTCATCGCCCTGCCCGTGCGCGAGCGCATCGGCCGCTTCAAGTATGCCGCACCGGAGAAAATCGCCGCGGAATACGACGATATCTGTGCGGAGCTTACGCATGAAATCGAGGAAGCTGTCAAGAACAAGGAGGACTTCTGATGCCAAAGGAATACAGAACCATACAGGAGGTCGCCGGCCCGCTGATGCTCGTTAAGGGCGTTGAAAACGTCTCCTACGACGAACTGGCGGAGATTGAGCTTGCCAACGGCGAGAAGCGCCGCTGCAAGGTGCTGGAGATCAACGAGGGCAACGCGCTCGTTCAGCTTTTTGAAAGCTCCACCGGCATCAACCTCTCCAACAGCCGCGTCCGCTTCCTCGGCAGAACGATGGAGCTGGGCGTGAGCGAGGATATGCTCGGCCGCGTTTTCGACGGACTCGGCCGCCCGATCGACGGCGGACCGGAGATCCTGCCCGACCGCCGCGACGATATCAACGGCCTGCCGATGAACCCGGCAGCCCGCAGCTACCCGCAGGAATTTATCCAGACCGGCGTTTCGGCAATCGACGGCCTGAACACGCTCGTCCGCGGCCAGAAGCTGCCGATTTTCTCGGCCTCCGGTCTGCCCCACGCACAGCTTGCCGCGCAGATCGCCCGTCAGGCCAAGGTGCGCGGCACGAACGACCCGTTCGTCGTTGTCTTTGCCGCACTGGGTATCACGTTTGAGGAATCGAACTTCTTCATTGAAAGCTTCAAGGAAACCGGCGCCATTGACCGTACCGTTATGTTCGTCAACCTTGCGAACGACCCGGCTATCGAGCGTATTGCAACGCCGCGTATGGCGCTGACTGCCGCCGAATATTTGGCTTTCGAGAAAAACTACCATGTTCTCGTCATTCTGACGGATATCACAAACTACGCCGACGCCCTGCGTGAGGTTTCCGCCGCACGCAAGGAGGTTCCGGGCCGCCGCGGCTATCCGGGCTACATGTACACGGATCTGGCTTCGCTTTACGAACGCGCAGGCCGTCAGACCGGCAAAACCGGCTCCATTACGCTGATTCCGATCCTGACGATGCCCGAGGATGACAAGACCCACCCGATCCCCGACCTCACCGGCTATATCACCGAGGGTCAGATCATTCTGAGCCGTGAGCTGTACCGCAAGAACATCGCGCCGCCGATCGACGTTCTGCCGTCTCTGTCCCGTCTGAAGGATAAGGGTATCGGCGAAGGCAAGACCCGCGCCGACCACGCCAGCACCATGAACCAGCTTTTCGCGGCATACGCCCGCGGCAAGGAAGCCAAGGAGCTGATGGTCATTCTGGGTGAGGCCGCTCTGACGGACATCGACAAGCTGTACGCGAAGTTCGCGGATGCCTTTGAGAACGAATATGTCTCGCAGGGCTACACGGCCAACCGCGATATTGAGGACACACTGAATCTGGGCTGGAAGCTGCTTTCCATCCTGCCCCGCAGCGAGCTGAAGCGAATCAACGACAAGCTTCTCGACCAGTATTACGGAAAGGTGTGATGCTAGGTGGCAGGCACACAGGTCAACCCCACCAGAATGGAGCTCACCCGGCTCAAAAAGAAGCTTGTCACCGCTACGCGCGGCCACAAGCTGCTGAAGGACAAGCGCGATGAGCTGATGCGCCAGTTTCTCGATAAGGTCCGTGAGAACAAGGCACTGCGCGAAGAGGTGGAGCAGGCGCTCGAATCCGCAAACCGGAACTTCATGCTTGCCCGTGCCGGCATGCAGGACGAAATGCTGAACACGGCACTGCTCGCGCCGAAGCAGGAGGTCACCATCAGCGCCGGCACGCAGAACGTGATGAGCGTTGAGATTCCCGTTTTCGATTTCAAGACGCGCACGCCCGACCCGAACGACATTTATTCCTACGGCTTCGCTTTCACGACCGGCGACCTCGACGACGCAATCCGCTCACTCTCCGAGGTATTCCCGAAGATGCTGAAGCTCGCCGAGGTGGAGAAATCGTGTCAGCTGATGGCGGCGGAAATCGAAAAAACACGCCGCCGCGTCAACGCGCTCGAGCACGTCATGATTCCCGAGCTGCAGACGAACATCAAGTATATCACGATGAAGCTCGATGAGAACGAGCGCTCCACGCAGATCCGCCTGATGAAGGTCAAGGATATGATGCTCAAGGAAGCGCACCATTACGAAAACTGAACCCAATAGAGTAGGAGGGGCTGAATAGCCCCGACCTCTCACACCACCGTGCGTACCGTTCGGTACACGGCGGTTCAATCGCATAAGTGCACAGACTCGTACCGGTCAAGGATGCTGTAGTATCCAGCCTGTGCGAGTCTTTCCTTTGAGATAGCCCTTTGTACATGACCATTCCTTGCCATATGCCAGTAGGCTTTCCGGCAATTGCTTACTGCCCATGCCTGCCACTCCGGAATCCCCAGTTTTATAAGGTTCTTTGCTCTTGTCCGGGGTTTCTTCCATTGTTTCCAGATGTAGCACCGGAATCTGCGGCGCAGCCAGCCGTCCCATTCCTGCATGGTTGTCTTCATGCTCGCTATCCCGAAGTAGCCCAGCCAGCCCCGGATGTAGACTTTTACTCTCTCCATCACTTTTCGGACATTTCTGCCCTGACTGCGGGAAGTCAGTTCTTTCAGCTTGGCCTTGGCTTTCTTCAAGGACTTTGCGT
>JBJEOO010000043.1:0-3863 GCA_051880755.1 Hominenteromicrobium sp. | reverse complement strand
CCATGTACTCACAAACTTCTGCGAAACCGTTGAAATCAAACCAATGGTCAACCAGATTGAAACACATCCTTATTTCACGCAGGAGCCGTCCCTCGATGTCATGAACGACTACGGCGTTGTCCCCGAGGCATGGGCGCCCCTCGGAGGCGGCAGATACAGCCCGTGGAATGACGAAATGCTCAAAGAAATTGCCGAAGTCCACGGCAAGACCATCGGTCAGGTCATCCTTCGTTGGAACGTACAGCGCGGCGTAGTCGTCATTCCGAAGTCCGTCCATCAAGAGCGCATTGAAGAGAACTTCAATATTTGGGACTTCCGCCTTACCGATGCGGAGATGAAGAAGGTCAGTTCTCTTGATATGGGGTATACCGGAACTGCCATCAAACACTTTGACCCCGAATTCGTAAGAATGTGTACAAACAGAAAAATCCATGATTGAACGGAGAAAGCAAGCTGTCTTTTCTAATTGACGCTCAGCCCGTCGAAAAGGTCACCGAAAGGTGGCCTTTTTCAATGGGCTGAAACTTTTTCTTGTAACTTAAGTTTTACGCCTTTCTCCGCCGCGCTGACTTTGATGTCTTAGATTTAGCCGTTTCATACGCATACCATAATCAAGTTAAAAGGTCCGCTGTAAGCCATCTTGGATACCTGCACACATTGCCAGCGCAGCTTGTTCAATGCAAAAGAGTAAGCGGGTGTTCGGATCGAAAAACGGAACAGTAAATCTTCATTTATTCTTGATCGTTTGTGTTTGTAAGAAAGCTTTCTATGTGCTGCCATCCTTTCCGGACAAAAGCGGCAGGAAGTTTGACGGGATAATGTACAAACTTCGCTGCATAGATTGAACCAGCTCACAGAAAGGAGGGGACGGACATAGACGTTTTCCTGATCCTGCCTAAGACCCAGCAGGGCAGAGCGGAGCTGCAGAAAACACTTGCTCGCTTTCACGCAGAACATGCCGAGAAGATGATTGAAAAGATGCCCTGTCCCACCGAACAGAAGCTCGAGCTGATCGATGCGGTGGTAAACAATATCAAGACGGAAAGAAAATCCGGGAAAATATCGTCCATTTTTCGCTAAAAGGATCTTATTTTTGAAGCTCAGGAGTGCTTTGTTCCGTTATGCAAGGATAGCATTTTCAATACATCTGGATGCGTAGCTCGAAAGGCGGATGCCTTTGTCGGGCTTGAAGCTGTCCACAGCCTTGATAAGCCCGATGGTGCCGATTGAAATCAGGTCGTCGCGGTCGTTTTCATCGGCAAAGTATTTTTTGGCGATGTGTGCGACAAGCCGCAGGTTGTGTTCGATGAGCTTTTGGCGCGCACGCCGGTCGCCTGCTGCCATCTCCTCCAGACAGCGGCGCTCCTCAGCGGCAGAGAGCGCTTTCGGAAAGGATCCGCTGCTGGTAACATGCAGAAAAAAGAAGAAAAACGAGGACAAATATTCAAGAATTTCCCACAGCATACCGATACCCCCTTAGCGGATCGATATGCACGGGATATGGAAAATATACCTTGAAATACGCGCCAAAAGCGCGTATACTTGTATCAAGTGATGAAAACCGGGCGGATTCGGATGGATTGGTCCGGAATAAACAGAGAGAAGGAGGACTACATATGCTGCAATTGATTCCTGCGCCTTCGGGGCCGGTTCAGCGCCGGAACGGGGTCTGTGCGGTTCCGGAGTCTGTCTGCGCACAGACGGGCGGCTTTGCGCCGTGGTGTCTGGAAGCGCTCGGCGCACGGCTGCATCGCACGGTGCGTTCCGTCAGTGCGGGGGAGAAATCATGGCTGCGCCTTGTGCGCGATGATGCGCTGCCCGCCGAGGGGTATCGCTTCTGCGCATCGGCGGACGGCGTGACGGTATCGGCCGCTGCGGAACAGGGCGTCGTCTGGGCACTGACTACGCTCGCGGAGCTTGCCGAAGCGCCGGAGGGAATTCCGCAATGCGAGTTTGAGGATGCGCCCCGTTACGGACATCGGGGATTGTCGCTCGATTGTTCCCGCCACTTTTTCCCGGCGGAAGAGATCAAAAAGATCATTGAGCAGATGGCGCGCGTTAAGCTGAACGTGCTGCACTGGCATCTGGTGGATGATCAGGGCTGGCGCATCGAAAGCCTGAAATTCCCGCTGCTGCATGAAAAAAGCGGCGCGTATTATACGCAGGCGGAGATTCGGGAGATCGTTGAGTTTGCCCGGGTACGCGGTGTGGAGGTTGTTCCGGAGATTGATCTGCCTGGCCACACGACGGCGCTGATCGCGGCGTATCCGCAGTACAGCTGTGCCGGCAAACCCGTGGAGCTGCGGCAGCACGGCGGCATTTTTGAGGTGATTCTCTGCGCCGGCAAGGAGGAAACCTTTGCGTTCCTTGACGAGCTGCTCGGCGAAATCTGTCCGTTGTTCTCAAGTCCGCGTTTCCATATCGGCGGGGATGAGGCGCCGAAAACCGAGTGGAAGAAGTGTCCGCACTGCAAAGCGCGCATGGAAGCGTTGGGCCTGACGGATTTTGAGGACCTGCAGGGGTACTTTACAAACCGCGTGGCGGAGATTCTCAGAAAATACGGCAAGCGTGCGATTTGCTGGAACGATACGCTCGAGGCCAAGGATCCGGATACCGGCAATCAGGTTCAGTTCTGGACGATGCAGCATGAAGCGCCGGTGCCTGAATTCATCGGGCGCGGCGGTCAGGTGATTGCATCCGATTTCAGAACGCTCTATTTTGATTATCCCCATGCGCTTTCTTCGCTGCGCAAGGTTTACGGCTACCGGCCGGTGATCATGCGCCGCAACTATGCCGGCCACCCGAATCTGATCGGCCTTGAAGCCTGCATCTGGAGCGAGCAGATTGCAGAAGCTGCGCATCTTGAGGAAATGCTGTTTCCGCGGCTGTATGCGGTTGCCGAGATTGCCTGGCGCGAAGCCGGCCGGTATGCGGACTTTGAAGAACGCGTGACGGTCAAGGTTCAGCAGGCGGCGGCACAGGGCGTAAACTGCACGCCCAAATCGGGCTGGAACCCCCGCGGCAGCGCGAGGCGGCAGGCCGGCGCACAGTTTTTGGCCCGGCTGATCAATCCGGCCGGTGCGGGCGGTCCCTGTACGGATGCGGACCGGGAGATGGTCAAGCCGATGTTCCGGATGTTTGCGAAGGGATTCTTTAAGCCCGACGATCTTCCGGAGCTGCTTCAGAATGACGAGCTGGTCTGCGCAATGAAAAACATCATGCTGATGCACGGACAGGAGCCAAAATAACGCCTGTTCACAAATTGTTTACAAAAAGAAAACAAAAATAATAATCATTCCTATTTACAAGCCGGCCGATATGTGCTATAATGGTTCCAGCAAGTGAGGAACGGAGTTATTTCGTTCAAACCATCACATGGAGGTGACAAATGGCAGCGCGCGAAAACTTCAGCCGAAAGCGTGAGGCGATTTACAATGCAGTTCATGCGACGAAAGTGCATCCAACCGCAGAGTGGGTATACGAAGCGCTGAAGCCGGAGTACCCGGACCTGAGTCTGGGCACGGTTTACCGCAACCTCAAGAAGTTCTGCGAAACCGGAAAAATCCACAGTGTGGGTGTGATCAACGGACAGGAACATTTTGATGCGGATACCTCAAAGCACGGTCATTTTGTCTGCTGCACATGCGGTTGTGTGCTCGATGTTTTCGAGCCGCTTGTAAGCGCGGAAACGCTGGCAGGAATCGAGAAAAGATATGCCGTTCGCATCAACAGCGAAGACATCATTTTCAACGGCACCTGTCCGGATTGTCAGAAAAAGCAAAAGGCGGAATCTACCGCCCGAAACAAAAATTTTTGATTTGGAGGAAACTCAAATGGCAAAGTTTGTATGTATGGTATGCGGT
>JBJEOO010000042.1:0-3879 GCA_051880755.1 Hominenteromicrobium sp. | reverse complement strand
ATGGCGTATCCGCTTTCCCGCCGTGATCTGCCGGGCCGTAATGCGATGGCTTTCTACGTGTTCTTCACCATGCTGTTCTCCGGCGGTCTTGTGCCGACATACATCATGTATACGCGCTACATCAAGATCAGCAACACGATCTGGGCGCTGATCATTCCGTCCCTGCTCGTCAATGCGTTCTATGTCATCATGATGCGCACCTATTTCACGACGAACATTCCGGAAGCGGTTATCGAAGCCGCCCGCATCGACGGCGCCGGTGAGTTCCGCATTCTGGGCACCATCGTGCTTCCGATGAGCGTGCCGATGATCGCGACGATGACACTGCTGATCGGTCTGGCTTACTGGAACGACTGGAAAAACGGTCTCTATTATCTCCAGCAGAACAAAAGCCTGTACAGTATACAGGTCTTGCTGAATGATATGCTGCGAGACGTGCAGGCTTTGAAGAGCGGTATGGATGCGGCAGCCGCCGCGGAAATTTCAGCCACCATGCCGAGCACCGGCATCAAGATGGCGATTGCGGTCGTCGGTGTTCTCCCGGTTCTGATTGTCTATCCCTTCTTCCAGAAGTATTTTGTCAAGGGTATCACAATCGGCGCAGTTAAGGGCTGATTTGGAAAATATAGAGGGTTGAATTATAAAGACGGCTCCGTCGGCAGTATCTGCCGGCGGAGCCGTCTTTTGTCCGGAAAATGTGTTTATTCGTCCGCATCGCTGAGGTCGCTCAGCCGCAGACCGGCGGTGCTTGTGACGGGGAGGGAAAATACAATCGATTTCGCGCGGCTTTCCAGCCCGGCGTCCTGCATGATGGCGGACATCACGGCGTTTTTGTCTTCATGCCTGACGACGATTAGGATCAGCTCCTTTTCGGCTGCAAGCGATACGCCGAGGAACTTCTCCGCGCCCTCCATACCGGTTCCTTTCGCGTGTATGACGGTGCCGCCGCCGGCGTTTCCCTTGCGTGCGGCATCCATAATCATTTCGGTATAGCCCTGGTTGGCAATGACCACCAGCAGCTCGTGCTTGGTATCCTTCAAAACGGTTTCCGCTCCCTTCGTAAAATTCTGACTGCCGGTCAGGAACTGCAGCTGACGCTTGCCGCCGATGCTGCTCATCGGAATAATAAAGGCGATGCCTGTGCCCGGTATATCTATCTGCATGATCGACTGCAGGCCTTTTTTAATGCCGGTCCAGACCGAATCAGTGACGGCGGAAAACAGAATGACCTTCTGTGTGGCTTCCAGCCCGAAATAATTCAGGACATCGGAAGCGGCAGTGCCGCGCCCGAGCGTGCTGAAAACCGTTGTCACGCCGTAATTCTGATAAAACGAAATGAATTTCCGTCCCTGATTCCGGTCCGCAATGGTGACCATCCAATACAGTGTGTTGCCCATAGCCATAGTATCCTTTCTCCCGTGGGGTCAAAGCTCGATGATGGCATCGTCGGACAGCCGGTCAAACGAGACAACGGCGGTGCCGGTGCTGCGCTTTGCGCGGCTCTGCATCAGCCGGGCGGAAAGCCCCATCACCTGAATCGTAATCAGCGGCGTCATGGCAACCATCGCCACCACGCCGAACGCATCGGTGACCAGATTGCCGCCGAGCGCCGTACAGGCGCCCTGCGCAAGCGGCAGCAGAAACGCGGCGGTCATCGGTCCGGACGCTACGCCGCCGGAGTCAAACGCAATGGCGGTATAGATTTTCGGAACAAAAAACGAGATGCCGAGCGCCAGCGCATAGCCGGGAATCAGAAACCAGAGGATGGAGATGCCGGTGAGCACGCGGATCATCGCAAGCCCCAGTGAAATAGAAACGCCGATTGAAAGTCCGGTGCCCATAGCCTTTGCCGAAATTGCGCCGTCTGTAATCTCCTCAACCTGCCGGTTCAGCACATAAACCGCAGGCTCTGCCCGGACTATGAAGTAGCCCATAATCATGGCAACCGGCACAAGCACAACGGGATACCGGAACTCCGCAAGGCAGCGGCCGAGATAATTGCCGGCAGGCATGAATCCGACATTCACGCCGGTCAGAAACAGGACAAGGCCGATGTATGTATAAATGAGGCCGATGCCGATTTTCAGAAGCTGCCGGCGGTCCAGCTTCAGGACAAGCAGTTGTGCCGCGGCAAAAAACAGGAGAATCGGCAGCAGCGAGACAAAGATCTCACCGAGATAAGCGGGAATTTCACGGCCGAAAAGCTGCCAAAGCTCGACGGAATCCCGAATTTCCGGAACGGCAGCCGGCGTATAGGCACTTTCCTCCGGATGATAGATTATGCCGAGAATCATCACGGCGAGAATCGGGCCGACGGAAGAGAGCGCGACAAGGCCGAAGCTGTCGTCCGCGGCATGGCGGTCACTGCGGACGGCGGCGATGCCGACGCCGAGCGACATGATGAACGGTACGGTCATTGGGCCGGTGGTCACGCCGCCGGAATCAAAAGCCACCGCGAGAAACTCCGGCGGAACAAAGAAAGCCAGGATAAAAACCACCGCGTAGCAGCCGAGCAGAAGCGGCGGCAGTGCGATTGAAAACAGCATGCGCAGCAGTGCGACGACGAGAAACACCCCGACGCCGAACGCGACGGAGAGAATCAGAATGATGTTTGGGACGGAAGGCACCTGCTCGGCGAGGACCTGAAGATCCGGCTCGGAAATCGTGATGATAAAGCCGAGCAGGAAAGACAGCACAATGACGACACCCAGCTTTTTTGTTTTGGTCATGGCCGTGCCGACGCGTTCGCCCATCGGCGTCATGGCGATCTCCGCGCCCGAGGTGAAGAACATCATGCCGATCAGAATCAGCACGGTGCCCATCAAAAAGCAGAGCAGAATGCTCGGGGAGATCGGCGCGATGGTGAATGAGAGCAGCAGAACAAGGACGACAATCGGCAGGACGGCCCGGAGCGCCTCCATCCACTTTTCAGACAGGTTTTTCCGCAAATTCAACCTTCACCTCACAGCCTTTCCGAATGAATTGAACAATTCATGATTGCCCTGTTCAAAGTATAGCATATTTCTGCCGAATATTTCCACCCTGTTCATAAAATTTTGAATAATTGTTTTCAGATTATGCAAAAACGGGCCGGCCTTGCGGGAAGAAGGCTGACCCGTTCCGACGGTTTTGGGGTTAATCGGCCTGAAGCAGCAGGCCGGAAAACGGTTCGAGCGTCACATGCAGCGCGGTATCCTCGAGGCGGACGGCTTCCGATGCCTCGGGCGTGGTTCCTCCAAAGCGCTGCCAGTCCGAGCAAAGGAGGACGGAAAGCCGCTTTGCGGAACCGATATCCAGTACATAATCCGCTTGCTGCCGGTCGCTGAAATTCAGGATGCCGATGAGCCGTTCGTTGCCGGCCCGGCGCTCCACCGCGTACAGGCAGCGCTCCTCCTGATGGCAGTCCAGCCATCGGAAGCCGCCGTCATAGTCTGCCGCATACAGCGCGGGATGGCTGAGATAGAGATGATTGAGCGTACACATATAGTGATAAAAGGCGTCGTGAATCGGGAATCTGCGCAGCATCCAATCCTGTTCGCGCTTTTCGTCCCATTCCCGGAGCTGGCCGAATTCACTGCCCATGAAATTCAGCTTTTTGCCCGGATGAAGCATCATGTAGAGGTACAGCGTGCGCGCCTGCGGGAACTTACCGTCATAGCCGCCGCTCATTTTCTGCAGGATTGTCGCTTTGCCGTGCACGCATTCATCGTGTGAAAACGGCAGCAGGTAGCGCTCGTTGGAGAAATACAGCATGGAGAACGTCAGCTTGTGGTAGTTGGCTGTGCGGTACGGCGGCGCGGTCTGAAGAAAATCCAGCGTGTCGTGCATCCAGCCCATGTCCCATTTGTAATCGAACCCCAGTCCGCCGGCTTCAACGGG
>JBJEOO010000041.1:0-17172 GCA_051880755.1 Hominenteromicrobium sp. | reverse complement strand
CGGTTGTCAAAGGCTTTGAGGAACGGCTCGGGAAAGAACGCGTTCTCTTTGATGAATGCTTTGACCGTGTGAAGCTCCAATCGGAAAAAACAGGCAGATACCTGCGCGTTTCGGAGGACGGCACGGTTTTTGCGGATGCGGACCGCGAGGACGCGGACGTCTTTGAACGTGCGGATTGGGACTTCGGCGCATGGACGCTGCGCAGCGTGCGCACCGGAAAGTACATCACGGAAGGAAAGGGCTTTGCGGCCATGGAAAGCGGCGCGGCCGCAGATGAGCCGAAGATCACGCTTGACCCGCCGATGGCCTGCGTTTCGGATGAGGCATTCGGCTGGTTTGTCATGGAGATGCTCTATGCCGAGGAGAAGGACGGTGCGCTGTATCTGCAGTCCTGGCAGAAGCGCGATGTTATGATCGATGCTCAAGGCCGGCTGGTGTCCGCCGTGCTGCCCGGAGACGGCGCCTGCAGGCGATTCAGGGTGGAGATGGTTTCCTCCGGCGTCGAGCGCGCGGCGGCGCTCGCGGCCAGAGCCGATTACGCGGTGGTCTGCGGCGGCAACCACCCGCTCATCAACGCACGTGAGGAATACGACCGCCCGGATATCCGCCTGCCGAAGGCGCAGACGGCGCTGCTGCGTGCGGCGGCAGCGGCCAATGCGAGCACGCTGCTTTATCTCGTGACCGGTTATCCGTTTGCCATATCGGAGGAAAAGGACATCGCAAAGGCGGTGCTGGTTTCCGCGCATCTCGGCCCGTGCCTCGGCCATGTTGCGGCCGAAACCGTATTCGGCGGAAACAATCCTGCCGGCCGCACGCCGACCACATGGTATAAATCCGTGCGCGATCTGCCTGCGCTCGAGGATTATGATATTGCAAAGAATCATACAACGTATCTGTATTTCGACGGCGAGCCGCTTTATGCGTTCGGCTATGGCCTGAGCTATACGACATTTGCGTACAGCGGCCTTTCCGTGCGGACGGAAAACGGCACGGTTACGGCGGCTGTGCAGGTGCAGAATACCGGAAAATACGACGGCGACGAGGTTGTGCAGCTTTATATGGGGCTGCCCGGTTCGCTGCGTGTCCGTCCGATCCGCGCCCTGAAGGCCTTCCGGCGTGTGCATCTCCGGGCGGGAGAGACAAAAACCGTCACGCTGACCTTTAAAACGGACGATCTGGCGGTCTGGTGCAACGGCCGCAAAATCTATACGGTCGAGCAGGGTACATACAGATTGGAAATCGGCGCGGCGAGCAGCGATATCCGCCTGACCGCCGACGTATGGATTGACGGCGAAGCATTCACAGGACGGCCCGGGACACTGGCACAGGAAAGCATCGATGCGGATGATTACCGCAATGTGCAGTTTCTCACCGATAAGCGCGACGGCGCCCCGTATCTGGAGGCGAAGGATTTCCGCAGCTATGCGGTGTATAAGAATATGGATCTGACGGGGTGCAATGCGTTTGAATGCACACTGTCCTCGCCGGCCGGGGATGTGGATCTGATCCTCGCAGATAACCGGACCGGTGCGGTGCTCGGTCATCTTCATCATACCGGAACAGGCAGCCTGACGCGTTTTGCCGCGATGACCTGCCCGGTTGCGCCGACCGAGGGCCTGACCGAGCTGCGCATTATTTTCACGAAGCAGACTTCACTGAAGCATTTCCGCTTTTATGCGGATTAAGGGAGGAAGACCATGAAACTGACGGCTGAGGCATACAGGAAGCGTGTTGAAGGCTGCTGGATCGGCAAAAATATCGGCGGTACGCTCGGTATGCCGATGGAATGGAACCGCAGCACAAACGATATTTCCTACTATACGCATGATATCAGCGGCGAGCCGCTCCCGAATGACGATCTGGATATTCAGATTCTCTGGCTGCTTGCGCTCGAGGACAACGGTTTGGACCTTGATGCGAAGGTGCTGGGCCGCTATTTCAGTGAGCTGATGATTTTCACGCACGCGGAATACGGAACGGCAAAGGCTAACCTGCGCGTCGGCCTTGAGCCGCCGTACAGCGGAATTTACAAGAATGATTTCAAGCACAGCTGCGGCTCGTTCATCCGCAGCGAAATCTGGGCATGCCTGTTTCCGGGCTACCCGCGTCTTGCGGCAAAATACGCGTTTGAGGACGCCATAGTCGATCACGGCGACGGCGAGGGCGTATATGCGGAGGTGTTTTTTGCCGCGCTGGAAAGTGCCGCGTTCTTTGAACCGGATATTGAAAAGCTGATCCAAATCGGCCTGAGCTATATCCCCGCAGACTGTGCCGTGGCGCGCGCCATCCGCGACGGCGTAGATTTTGCGCATCGCGGCGTTTCCAAGGAAACAGCCCGGGAATATATGATGCAGCAGTATATCGGGCACATCGAGTGGCATTATATATCGCCCGAGGACGAGAAGAAGGGGTACGGAGAAGGCGCATTCGGCTTCGACGTACCGTCCAATCTGTTTATCATCGCGTATAATCTGATTGCAGGACAGGGCGATCTCGGCGCGTCCATGTGCGGGGCGGTTTGGTTCGGCGAGGATACCGACTGTACGGCCGGCACGATTGCCGCGCTGCACGGTATCCGCTGCGGCATCGATTCGATTGAGCGGAAATGGATTGAGCCGATCGGCACGAAGATCAAAACGATCAGCATCGATCCGTTCCGCATGGAGAGCCGCATTCCGAAGGACATCTACGAGTTTTCCGCGCGCATTGCCAAAATCCACGAGGATGCGGTCAGAAAATTCGGCCTTTCGGATGAGCCGGGTGACGACTTTATGGCGCCGGATTGGTTCCTGAATCTGTATGACGACATGCGCGTGGTGACGTACCGGTTTGATTACGTCAATGTCCGTCTCGATTATATGGGCGATCCGGTTATCCGCGCGGGAGAGACAAAGCGCATCCGGTTTTTGATTTCCAATACGGCGCGCAGTGTTTCGACGGAACGGCTGAATCTGCATCTGTACACGGCGGATGATCTGCAGGTCGCGCCGTCCAGAGACATGAGCACACTGGTTACCATGGGTCATATGGGCAGCGGCATCGCCGCCGTCGAATTCGAGCTGTCGCTCGAGCAGGCGGTGCGTCCGCTGTACCGCGGCGTGCTGGAAATCACCTTTGAGGATTCCAAAAAGGGCGCTGTGCTGCATGTGCCGTTTGTGCTCCTGAATGAAGGCGGCATTTATGTGGATTCCAAGTTTGAGAAAAACGGACCGCCCGTGTGTCCGAATCAGCCGCGTGTCTGAACGGCGGCTGCATAGCAAATCTGTTTTTGGAGGCAATTTTATGGCGTTGTATGAAAAGCATTGGTACGCGGTGCCGTGGAAGCTTGTGCCGAATAAAATCGTCCGCTATCCCGGCGGCCGCGAGATCGACCGTTTCCGCGGCATCTATCCTGGTGCGGACGACGGCCGCCCGGAAGCGTGGGTCGGATCCGATACCCGCACGGTGAATGCGGTCGAGAAGGGGGATCCGAACGACGGCTGCGCGGAGGTCATTCTGCCGGACGGCTCCCGGCATTATCTCTTTGAGGCCGTGGCGGCGAATCCGGAAGCGGCCCTCGGCGCGGCGCACATCGCACGCAACGGAACGCATATCGGCGTGCTGGTGAAGCTGCTGGACGCGGAGAAACAGCTCGGCCTGCAGACACACCCCACCCGCCCGTATGCCAAGAAATGGTTCGGCAGCGATTACGGCAAAGAAGAAAGCTGGTATGTGATCGGCAAGCGCACGGACAGCCCGGAGACGCCGTACGTCTATATGGGCTTTAAGGAAGGCGTCACGCGCGAAATGTTCGAGGAAGCGTATGACCGCAGCGATATCCGCGCGATGGAGAACTGCTGCCACAAGATCCCGGTTGAGATCGGCGATGCGTTCTTCATTCAGGCCGGTCTGCCGCATGCGATCGGCTGCGGCTGCTTTGTCGCGGAGGTGCAGGAGCCGAGCGATATCACCGTCGGCGCCGGCAAGCTGCGGTCCGGTACGCCGGAGGAGCAGGCGTTCCACAAGGAGCGGCTGCTCGGCTGCTATATCTATAACGGTGCGGATTACGAGGAGAACCTGCGCCGCTACCGCATTCAGCCCCAAACGCTGCGCGCCGGTGCATGGGGCGAGGAGAGCGTTGTGATCGGCAGACGTCAGACGCCGTATTTCTCGTTTACGCGCCTTACGGCCAAAGCGCCGGTGGAACTGAAACGCACCGGCACGCCGCAGATTGCGCTTGTACTTTCCGGAAAAGGAACGCTCCGCTGCGGCGATACGGCGATGGATATCCGCAAGGCGGATGAGCTTTTCCTGCCGTATGCGGCGGGCGCAGTCACGCTGGAACCAGAGGAAGAAACGGTTCTGCTGCTCTGCAATCCCGCCGGAGCCGATTACGGCGAGACCGAATGAGTGTATTCCCTGAAAACATACGGACCGGCTGCGCGCAGATTGCCGTGCAGCCGGCGCTGTATTTTTGGGTGGCCGATGCGCTCCGCCATGCTGCCGCTTGACAATTCCCGTCAAAATGCGTATTCTATATGTGCAGTGTACTGTGTGCGCTGCGGTCAGTCGCGACATCCTGACCTTAAAAAATACTAGCGCGGCCGGATTCTGTCCGGACCGCGGAACAGAAGGGAATGCTTCACAATTGAAAAACACAAACAAAGTCCGCTTTCTGGCGCTCAGCGCCGTGATTGCGGCGCTGTACGCTGTGCTCACTTACGCGGCGGCGGCGGTCAACCTCGCTTACGGCCCGTTCCAGTTCCGGTTCTCGGAAGCGCTCACCGTTCTTCCGGCGTTCACACCCGCAGCCATTCCGGGCCTGACCATCGGCTGCCTGCTTTCCAATCTCGCAAGCCCGCTGGGCATTGTGGACTGGGTGTTCGGCACGCTGGCAACGCTGCTCGCAAGCCTCTGCACCTACATGCTCCGGAATATCCGCTGGAAGGAGATTCCGATTCTCGCGCCGCTGCCGCCGGTAATCTTCAATGCGCTGATTGTCGGGCTGGAGGTTTCCTGCCTTTCGGAGGCGGGGTCATTCGGCTGGAGCAATGTTTCCATGGCCGGTTTTGTTTCCGGTGCGGTTTCTGTCGGCGTGGGCGAGCTTGTCGTCTGCTTCGCGCTCGGCATTCCGCTGATGATTGCTATCAAGCGTACAAAGCTCAGCGCATACATGCTGGTCTGATTTTTGTCTGACTCAGAGGGAGTCGGATCAAGGGAGATTGAATTTCGATGAAGGAAAACAAGTTGAAGGGGATTCTCAAGAGAAGCTCGCCGACACGCGTGATCGTATGCAGCTTTATCGGGCTGATCCTGATCGGCACGGTGCTTCTGATGCTGCCGGTTTCCGCAAGAAGCAGGCAGTTTACGAACCCGGTGGATGCGCTGTTCACGGCGACGTCCGCCACCTGCGTGACCGGACTCGCGGTCTATGATACCTATTCATACTGGTCGTATTTCGGACAGGCGGTGCTGCTGGTGCTGATTCAGTGCGGCGGTCTCGGGCTTGCAACCTTTGCAACCGGTTTTTCTCTTTTGATCCGGCGGAAAATCGGCATCAAGGAATTGATTCTTGCGCGCGAAAGTGCGGGCGGCAGCGGTCTGGATGTCGTCACGCTGCTGCGCATTGTCGTCGCGTTTACCTTTGCCACGGAGCTGGTCGGCGCCGGGCTTCTGATGATCCGGTTTGTCCCGCTGTACGGCGGACTCGGCGCATGGGCCTCCGTTTTCGTTTCGGTTTCCGCATTTTGCAATGCGGGCTTTGACGTGCTCAGCTTCGTTTCCGGCAATTCAAGCCTTTCGGCCTTCAACGGAGATCCGCTTGTTACGCTGACGGTCTGCGGGCTGATCATTACCGGCTCCACGGGCTTTGTCATTTTTCACGATATTTATATGAAAAAGATTTATACCCGTCTGCATCGCGAGCATGTGGAAAAGCTGAATTTTCACTCGCAGGTCTGCCTGCGCGCGACAGCTTTTCTGCTCCTGATCGGCACGGTGCTGATCTTCATCTGCGAATACGACAATACGCTGTACGGCATGAGCTTCTGGGAAAAGCTGAATGCGGCGTTTTTCCAGTCCACCAACACGCGTACGGCCGGATTCGCTTCCGTCAGCATTGCGGATGAAACGGACGCCACCAAGCTGGTTACGATTATTCTGATGTTTATCGGCGGATGTCCGGGTTCAACGGCAGGCGGCATCAAGGTCACTACGCTGGTTGTGCTGATTGCGGCGGTCAAATCCACGCTGCGCGGCGAAGATGACACCACGATGCTGCATCACCGTTTTGACAAGTCGATGGTCAACAAATCCCTGACGATTGTCACGCTCGGCCTGCTGGTCGCCGCGCTTGATGCGGCGCTGATTATTTCGCTGCAGAGCGGCGTCGACGGCATCGATGCGATTTTTGAGTCTGTTTCCGCGTTCGGAACCGTCGGCTTGAGCGCCAACCTGACGCCGCGGCTGCATGTGCTGCCCAAGCTGGTCATTACCCTGACGATGTTTATCGGCCGTGTCGGCCCGGTTTCGCTCGGCATCGCGATTCTCATGCGGAGAAAGAAAAAAAGCGGCGCCATTCTTCCGGAAGGACGCATGCTCATCGGATAAAGCCTGTGCGGCGCTCTCCTGTACCTTCAAGAGGTTTGGGAGAGCGCTTTTCACTGCGTAAAAATTGTCTATCCTTTGGACGATGGCGGTGCAGATGAATTTCAGGTCGATATTGTCAAAATAAAATCTGTTTTATCCATTCACACTGTATGAACTGCATGTTATATTGTAGTCAACAGGAAAGGCGCGCAGATTTGGATGGGGCATTTTGTGCCATAGTCCGTAAGTCGCTGAATTGTTTTTGGAAACCGGCTGTGTACATAGACGCTTTTTTGCGGCGATTGGGGATCGATTCGCAAATTCTTTGGATAATGGCGACTTATTGCACACCGGCGTGTTCCGGAGCGCAGGACGCTCGGGGCCGTGCCTCATCTTTTGGGGAGGGCGCGCTTCCTGAATTACTGAAAAGGAGCTGTTTCAAATGGCACTCATGAAGGTCAAGGATATCCTGCAGCACGCGACCGAGCATCATTACGGTGTTGCAGCGATCAATGTGTTCAACTATGAAACCGTCAAGTGGGCGGCGGAAGCGGCGATGCGGGAGCGCATCCCGCTGATCATTCAGCTCTATCCGGGCTATGAATCCTATATCAGCCTGCACCATGTCGCTGCTTTCGCGAAGGAATTTGCCGAGCAGGCGGACGTGCCGATCGCCGTGCATCTTGACCACTCCGCTTCCTATGAAATCGCGGTGAAGGGCATCAAGGCCGGGTTCCCGTCCGTTATGGTGGATGGCTCCGCAAAGCCGTATGAGGAAAATGTGGAGATGACCAAGGCTGTTGTGCAGACGGCGGCCGTATTCGGCGTCGATGTCGAAGCGGAGCTTGGCCATGTCGGCTCTGGCGCAAGCCTCGATGATATTATCAACAGCGACAATTATACGAATGTCGAGCAGGCGGTGGATTTTGTGGAGAGAACGGGCTGCGGTTCGCTGGCTGTTGCGGTCGGCAACGCGCACGGCGCATATGTGCAGACCCCGAATCTTGATTTTGACCGCATCAGGAAGCTGCGCGCTGCGGTTTCCGTGCCGCTGGTTCTGCACGGCTGCTCGGATATCCCACACGATCAGCTGCAGGAAAGCGTGCGCCTCGGCATGAGCAAGTTTAATATTGCGACCGAATATTTCCGCGCGTGCTATGCCTCCATTTGTGCGGCGGCGGATCCCGAAAAGAAGAACGGCAGCTTTGACGCGCTCCTGAGAGAGGCGAGTGAAGGCGCCATTGAGTTTGTGCGCGGCAAGATGCGCCTGCTTAATCCGAACGGCTTCTCGCTCTGATGCCGGAAAGGAATGTGGATTTCAAAGTGAAAAAGACCTATCAGATTGCGGGCTACGACATGCCCTGTGTCGACCTCGCGGTGAATGTGGATGTTTTCCCGAAGCCCAACGGCGGAACGGGTGTGCGCGATCTCTCCTGGCAGGGCGGCGGCAAGGTTGCGACCGGTATGGCTGCGGCGGCGAGACTGGGCGCGAAATGCGCGATGCTCGGCGCGGTCGGAGACGATGATTACGGCCGCTTTGTGCTGCGCGATTTCGAGCGCCACGGCATCGATATCCGGGGCATGCAGGTGCGCGAGAATCGGACCACATCGCTTTCCATTGTGCTCAGCGACCGCGAAACAAACGGCAGAAGCATTGTTTACCGCACGGGTACGGCGGAAGCGGCGATGCCCGGCACGCTGGATGAATCAATTATCACGGACTGCGAATGGTTCTTCATTTCGCGCGGCTCTGCAGTCTGCCTGGACGCGGCGCGCAAGGCGAAGGCGGCCGGAGCAAAAGTGATTATCGATGCGGACAGCTATGATTCGGATGTCATGGACAACATCGGCCTGATCGATGCCTTTGTGGCTTCGGAATTTGTCTATGACGTTTTGTTCAAAAACAAGAATTACGAAGAAAACTGCCGGAAGGTTTTTGAGATGGGCCCGCCGGTCGTGGTGTTCACGCTCGGCCCGCGCGGCTGTGTCGGATACAGCAAAGACGGTTATTTCCAGCTCGATTCCTATGATGTGCAGGTTGCCGATACCGTGGGCGCGGGCGATGTTTTCCACGGTGCGTTTGCGGTCGGCATGGTGGAGGGTATGACGGCGCTGGAGGCTGCAAAGCTGGCTACGGCGACAGCGTGCATCAAGTGCACGCGCATCGGCGGCCGGGCCGGCATTCCGGACCGCCCGACCGTGGAGCATTTCATGAAAACCGGCGAGATTGATTACACGGAGATCGACCGGCGCACGGCGTTTTACGGAAAAGGTCTCCAGCTTTAAGGGAGAGAACACGCGAAAGCGTGACGGAAGGAGTTGTTTTTATGGCAATGGAAAAAATCAGGCTGGGCGTGGCGCCCACAAAACGCGGCTTTCTCAGCATGGAGGAGGCGAAGCGCCAGAAGGATAAGTTTATGGCGGTGATCCGCTCCATCCTGCCCGACAAGGTGGAGATCATCGACATCGACGATCTGTGCGAGAACGGCATCCTGTTCCAGACGGATAAGATTCCGGCCGTTGTCGAAAAGTTCCGCGCCGCGAATATTGACGCGCTCTTTACGCCGCACTGTGATTTCGGCGAGGAGCAGTGCGCGGCGGGCGTTGCGGCGCAGATGAAGGTGCCCACGCTGCTGTGGGGCGCGCGTGACGAACGGCCGAATACGGATGAAGGCCGCGGGCGCGATACGCAGTGCGGCATGTTTGCATGCAGCAAGGTAATGCGCCGCTTCGGCGTGCAGTACAGCTATATCTGGAACTGCGAGACCGAGAGTGAGGATTTCAGAAACGGATTCGACGCGTTTATCCGCGTGGTTTCCGTCATTAAGACCGTGCGCACGCTGCGCATCGCGAAGTTCGGCGCGCGTCCGGTTCCGTTCATGAGCGTTATGGCGAATGAAGCGGAGCTTGCGACCAAGTTCGGAATCACAACGGTTCCGATTTCGCCGACGGCAATTGCGAAGCGCGCCGACCAGATTCTGGCGGAAAACGGCGAGGAGATTCAGAATTATTACAGCGATATTCTCGCGCGCATCGATACAAGCGCGATGCAGCCGGAAAAGGTGCAGCGTATTGCGGCGGTCACGCTGGCCACAAAGCAGCTCATGACGGAGAACCGCTGCACAGTCGGCGCCATGGAATGCTGGAGTGCGACGCCGATCATCGGCGTGCCGATCTGCATGACGCTCGGCGAGCTGGCCGACGCCGGTCTGCCGGTCTCCTGCGAGACGGATCTCAACGGTGCGGTTACGCTGGCTATTCTGCGTGCCGTTACGCTGGGTGATGAAGCGGAGTTCCTGGCGGATCTGACCATCCGCCATCCGGAGAACGACAATGCGGAGCTGCTCTGGCACTGCGGTCCGTTCCCCTATTCCCTGAAAGATCCGAAGTCGAGCGCGCGCCTTGTGGACGGTCAGGAGCGCTGGGCGCTCAAAAAGGGCGATATCACGATCACGCGCTTCGACGATATCGACGGCGAATATTACTTGTTCGGCGGCGAAGGCAGAGCGGTGGACGGCCCGGAGACAACCGGCACCTATGTCTGGTTTGAGGCGGATAACTGGAAGCGCTGGGAGGAGAAGCTGATATTCGGCCCGTATATCCACCATGTGGGCGGCGTGTACGGACAGTACAAAAAGGTTCTCCGCGAAGCGGCGCGGTATCTGGGGCTCAAGTTTGACGACGCATCCGAGCAGGGCGTGTACAGTCTGTAAGGCTGTAAGATAACCGGCATATACGTTTACTTTTCAGATAATCCCTCTTGTGCAGCGGACAGCCGATCTTTGGCTGTCCGCTGTGCTTTTTTGTTTTTCAGAGTTTTCCCGCAGTTGTTTTTCAGAGTTTTCCCGCAGTTTTGTTGCGAAACGGCGGGAAAGATGGTATACTATTCCTTTAAGAAGAAAAAAGCGCGGACCGCGCACGACAGAATTTTCGGTTTAGGAGTGATTGTTTTTGTCAGAACAAAAGGGACAGAGCTTTCTGAAGGGTACGGCCATCCTGACAACAGCGACGTTTATTGTCAAATTTATCAATATTTTCTTCTCCATTCCGCTCGCCAATTTTCTGGATGATGAGGGCATGGGGCATTTCAATACAGCGTACGACATCTTCATCTTTTTCAGTGTTCTGGCTTCTTCCGGTACGCCGGTTGCGATTTCGCGCATGGTCAGCGTGGCCTACGCACAGGGCAGAAAGCGTCAGGCGGATAAGATTTTTCATGTCGCGTTTGTGCTGTTTTCCTGCGTAGGTCTGGCGGGCTCCGTCATTATGGCGGCGTTTTCGCGGCAGTTTGCCATTCTGATGAACCAGAATGACCGCTCCATGTACGCGATTGCGGCGCTGGCGCCGATGGCGTTCTTTATGTCGCTTTCCTCCTGCCTGCGCGGCTATTTTCAGGGCCGGTCGAACATGACGCCCACGGCGGTTTCGCAGGTTTTGGAATCCGTCATCAAGCTGTTCGTCGGCATCGCGCTGGCCATGTATTTCATGGAGACAACCGGTCTGCCGGAGCTTGGTGCAGCCGGCGCGATCACCGGCGTTTCGATCGGTTCCTTCTTTGCCGTTCTGTATATTCTGATCTACTATTTCAGGAAGAAGAAGCAAACGGAATATTCGCCGGATGAAATGCCGGTATCGGGCACCAAGCAGATTGTCAAGGACATTCTGACCTTTGCGGTGCCGGTCATTGTCGGTTCCGCCTTTGTGAGCGCGCTGGATATTGTCGATTCAGCGGTGATGATGCACCGCCTGCAGAATGCGGCAGGCATATCGGAAAATGATGCGATTGCCATGAAGGGCTGGCTCGGCATGGCGCGCAAATATTTTGATCTGCCCAATGCGGTGATCGTGCCGATCTCCACGATTGTGCTGCCGATGCTTTCGGGCGTGATTGCCAAGCGCGATGAGGACGGCATCCACAGGATTTCGACAACGGGTCTGCGGATGACGCTGATGGTTGCCATTCCGGCTGCGGTCGGGCTTTGCGTTTTCGCTTATCCGATCTGCGACCTGCTGCTGTACAGCCGACCGGAATTTGCGGCGAATACGGCGCCGTTGCTCATGATTATGGCGCCGGCGGTGGTTACGGCCAGCCTGATGTATACGACGAACTCCATGATTCAGGCGGTTGGCAAAGTGCGCATTCCGGTGATCAATATGATTGCCGGCACGGTTGTGCGGATTGCCGTCGTCTATGTGCTCTGCGGCATTCCGCAGGTCAATGTGCTCGGCTCCGCAATCGGCACGTTCGTTTCCTATCTGGTCATGATTACGCTGAATCTTTTTGCGCTGCACCGCCTGCTGCCGGAAATGCCCGGTGTGCTGCGCATGTCGGTCCGTCCGCTTTTGGCGGCGCTTGTGATGGCGGCGGTTTCTTGGCCGGTTTACTGGCTGCTCGCACAGGCGATCAGCTCCAAAATCGCGGTGATCATCGCGATTTTGCTGGCGATTGTCGTATATGTTGTCGCCGCCGTGTTTACCAAGGCGATCACGCGTGAGGAGATTGTGCATTTGCCCAAGGGCGAGCGAATCGCAGATATTCTGCGCCTGAAATGACGGGCGGCGCACTTGTAAAGGCGAAAAAGCCGTGGTAAAATATAGATTGAAATGATTTGGGGCATGCACGGCATGCGGAAAGGTTGGTTGTAAATTGGAAAAGACACAGCAGAAAAAGCGGCAGAAGGGGCTGCTCCGCCGTTTTGCGCCGTACTTTAAAAAATATATTGCCGTTCTGATTTTTGACCTGTTCTGTGCGGCACTGACAACGGTCTGTGAGCTTGCGCTGCCGCTGATTGTCGAGCAGCTCACGGATCTCGGCATCAATGATCTCGCATCGCTGACGCTCGGCTATATTCTGCGCATCGGTGCGCTGTATATTTTCCTCAAGCTTGTAGACGTCGGCGCAACCTTCTTTATGGCGTCCATCGGCCATATCATGGGCACAAAGATCGAAACCGACATGCGCCGCGATCTGTTTGCGCACCTGCAGAAGCTTTCCTTCGCCTACTTTGACAACACCAAGGTCGGCCAGATTATGTCGCGCATTACGACGGATCTTTTCGACGTCACCGAATTTGCGCATCACTGCCCGGAGGAATTTTTCATCGCGGGCATTAAGATCATCGGTTCCTTTGTGATTCTCTGCACAATGAGCATCCCGCTGACACTGATTATCTTTGCGGTGCTGCCGTTCATGCTGATTGCGGCCACCTACTTCAACCGCAAAATGCAGCAGCAGTTCCGGTATCAGCGCCAGCAGCTCGGTGAAATCAATGCGCAGGTTGAGGACAGCCTGCTCGGCGTGCGCGTCGTAAAATCCTTCGCGAATGAGCCGCTGGAGGAAGAAAAGTTTGAAAAGGGCAATATGCGCTTCTACAATATCAAGCGCAAGCGTTATCTGTATATGGGCGGCTTTGAGGCGTCCAACAAGTTCTTTGACGGCCTGATGTACATTGTCGTCGTGATTGCGGGCGCAATTTTCATGATGAACCGCGCGATTGAGCCGTCCCAGCTTGTCGCTTATCTGCTGTACATTACGACGCTGATCAATTCCATTCACCGAATCGTGCAGTTTACGGAGCAGTTCCAGAGCGGCATGACGGGTGTGGAGCGCTTCTTCCAGATTATGGACGCGGACGTCGATATTTTTGATGAGCCGGGCGCGGTGGATATCGGCACGGTTAAGGGCGACGTTTCCTTTGAGCATGTCGGCTTCAGCTATATGGACGACGGCACCGAGGTGCTTTCAAACATCAATCTCGATGTCAAGGCGGGCGAGAATATCGCGCTGGTCGGCCCCTCGGGCGGCGGCAAGACAACGCTCTGCAATCTGATCCCGCGCTTTTATGATACGACAGAGGGTACCATCCGTGTGGACGGCAAGGACATCCGCTCCGTCACGCTGAAATCCCTGCGCGGGCAGATCGGCTTTGTTCAGCAGGACGTGTACCTGTTCTCCGGGACGGTTTTTGAGAATATCCAGTACGGCAAGCCCGGTGCCTCCCGTGAGGAGGTCATCGAGGCTGCCAAAATGGCGGGTGCGCATGAATTCATCGAATCGCTGTCGAACGGCTACGATACATATGTCGGCGAGCGCGGCGTCAAGCTTTCCGGCGGCCAGAAGCAGCGCATCTCGATTGCGCGCGCGTTCCTCAAGAACCCGCCGATTCTGATCCTCGACGAAGCAACCAGCGCGCTCGACAATGAGAGCGAGCGCATCGTGCAGGAATCGCTTGAAAAGCTCGCAAAGGGCAGAACGACCTTTACGATTGCGCACCGCCTGACAACCATCAAAAACGCGACGAAAATCCTTGTTCTGACCAACAAGGGCATTGAGGAATCCGGCACGCATAAGGAACTGATGCACAAAAAGGGCATCTATTACGGCCTGTACAACAGCTACACCGAAATGATGACGGATACCGACGAGCCGTAAAGGAGAAATCATGATTCTGATTGCTTACGCTTCAAAATCCGGTACGACAAAGGAATGTGCCGGGCGTCTGCAGGCCTTGCTGCCGGATGCCGTGCTGTGCGACCTGACCCGCGAAACGCCGGATCCCGCGCGGTTTGACACCGTGCTTGTCGGCGGCAGCGTCCGCATGGGCGCGCTGCATCGGGCGGCTGCCGGGTATCTGAAAGCATATGAACAGGAGCTGCAGAAAAAGCGGCTTGGCGTATTTATCTGCTGCTGCTTTGTGGACAAAGAGGATGAGCTGCTGAAAGCGGCGGTGCCGCAGAGCCTGCTCAGCCATGCTGCATGCGCATGCAGCTTCGGCGGACGCATGGATCCGGGCCGTCAGCGCAGTCTTGATAAGCTGATCTGCAAAATGGCGGCCAAAAGCGGCGCTTCCGCCGCAGCCGATATTCTGCCCGAGCGCATTGAGCGTTTTGCGGCGGCGTTCCGGCCGGAAGCATAAAGAGACACAGAATTTGAAAGGATGAGTATCCGATGAAAACCGTCACTCTGGGCCGAACAGGCATCACCGTCAACCGGAACGGCTTCGGCGCGCTGCCGATTCAGCGTGTCTCCGTGGATGAGGCGGGGAAGCTGCTGCGCAAAGCCTTTGATAACGGCATCAATTTCTTTGATACCGCGCGCAGTTATTCGGACAGCGAATATAAAATCGGTCTGGCGTTTTCCGACGTGCGCAGCAGCATTGTCATCGCGACCAAAACGCCTTCCGCGACCGTGGAGGGTTTCTGGAAAGACCTGGAGACGAGTCTTTCGCTCCTGAAAACGGATTACATTGACATTTACCAGTTCCATAATCCGGCATTCTGCCCGAAACCCGGAGACGGCACCGGCCTGTATGAGGCGATGCTGGAGGCTAAGGCGCAGGGAAAAATCCGCCACATCGGCATCACGAATCACCGGCTGGCGGTTGCGCAGGAGGCTGTGGAATCCGGACTGTACGAAACGCTCCAGTTCCCGTTCAGCTATCTGGCCAGTGAAAAGGATGAGGCGCTTGTGAAGCGCTGTGCGGAGCAAAATGTGGGCTTTATCTGCATGAAAGCGCTCTCCGGCGGTCTGATCACAAGGAGCGACGCCGCGTATGCGTATCTGGCGCAGTATGAGAATACGCTGCCGATCTGGGGTGTGCAGCGCGAGAGCGAGCTGGATGAATTCCTCTCGTATCAGGACAATCCGCCTGTGATGACGGCGGCGCTTTCCGAGTATATTGCCGGGGAGCGTGTGTCGCTGGCCGGTGATTTCTGCCGCGGCTGCGGCTACTGCATGCCGTGCCCCGCGGGAATTGAGATCAACCAGTGCGCGCGCATGTCGCTGCTGCTCCGCCGCTCGCCCGCTGCTGGCTGGCTTACGCCCGCATGGCAGGCGAAGATGGAGAAAATCGAAGCATGTCTCCACTGCGGCCAGTGTATGAAGCGCTGTCCGTACAGCCTCAATACACCGGAGCTGCTTCGCAAGAACCTTGAGGATTACAGGACCTTTATCAAATAAAGAGCAAAGAAGG
The DNA here is from genome assembly GCA_051880755.1 of Hominenteromicrobium sp. Taxonomy (GTDB): domain Bacteria; phylum Bacillota; class Clostridia; order Oscillospirales; family Acutalibacteraceae; genus Hominenteromicrobium. The sequence goes on along the minus strand of JBJEOO010000041.1, from coordinate 1,633 downwards.
ATGGCAAGATGACAGCAAGCGAGTTTTACAGCGCTTTACAGGGCAAAACGGTGTCGTTTGTCGGTGTGGGGCGCACGAATCTGCCGCTGATTGAAAAATTTATTGCACACGGCGCCAAGGTTACCGTCCGCGACAAGCGGGAGCCGGAAGCGCTGGGGGAGGACGGCGCATATCTCCGGAGCCTTGGGGCGCAGTTGATCTGCGGCGCGGATTACCTTGAAAACATCACGGAGGATATGCTGTTCCGCACACCGGGCGTGCCGTATCTGCTGCCGCAGCTTCAGGCCGCAAGGGCGCGCGGCACGGCGGTGACGAGCGAGATGGAGGTGTTCTTCGACCTCTGCCCGTGCAGAATTTATGCCGTAACCGGCAGTGACGGCAAGACAACGACAAGCTCCGTGATTGCGGAAATGCTGAAGGCGGCGGGCAAAACCGTCCACCTCGGCGGCAACATCGGCCGTCCGCTTCTGCCGGAGGTTGAGGAGATTCGCCCGGAGGATGCTGCGGTTGTGGAGCTTTCGAGCTTTCAGCTTATTTCCATGCGCAGAAGTCCGGATGTGGCGGTTATCACAAACCTTTCGCCGAATCACCTCGACGTCCACAAGGACATGGACGAATATGTAAACGCCAAGAAGAACATTTTCCTGCACCAGAACGCCTTCGGGCGCACGGTGCTGAACGCAGACAACGCGCTGACCGCCGCCTGTGCGCCGGAAACGCGCGGCAGGACGCTGCTTTTCTCCCGCCGCGAAAAGACAAACGGCGCGTGGTGCAGCGAAAGCGGTGAAATTTACGTCGGTGATACATTCGTGCTGCGTGAGGAAGATATCCGCATCCCCGGCAAGCACAATGTGGAGAACTACCTTGCCGCCATCTCCGCGGTGTGGGGAGACGTTCCGGCGGAGATGATTGTTTCGGTTGCGAAAACCTTCAACGGTGTGGAGCACCGCATGGAGTTTGTCCGTGAGCTGGACGGTGTGCGCTGGTATAATGATTCGATTGCGACAAGTCCTTCGCGCGCGATGATCGGTACGCTTTCGCTGTATGACTTTAAAATCATCATGATCGCGGGCGGTGCGGACAAGAAGGTGCCGTTTGACGAGCTGGGCGGCGTGATCTGCGATAAGGTCAAAACGCTGATTCTCCTTTCGCCCGAGCATCCGCTGCCCGGCTTCAAGCCTGCGGCTGCCGGAAAGATTGAAGCGGCGGTGCGCGGCGCGGCCAATTACCGCGAGGGCGCTCCGGAGATTTACAACGTGCACACGATGGAGGAGGCCGCGGCGCTCGCGCGCGAAAAGGCGCAGCGCGGGGACATTGTCTCGCTTTGTCCGGCGGCAACCGGCTTCGATATGTTTAAAAGCTTTGCCGAGCGCGGCGATATTTTCCGCGCGATCGTTCAGGGTCTGCAGTGACGCTGAGAAATTACGGATTTTTAATACGAATTTTGCGCATTCGGCGCCTTTCTGTGGCAGAATAAGAGAACCGGCACACAGAATGATCAGATTGGATAGGATAGATATCAATGAAACAGTACAAGGGAAATGGAAAGCAAGGCTTTCAGAAAAGAAATCGATTTGAAAAGAAGAGCGACGCGGCGATGCCACGGATGAGCAGCACGCTCAGCAGGATGATG
>JBJEOO010000040.1:0-3896 GCA_051880755.1 Hominenteromicrobium sp. | reverse complement strand
TTTGTTGTTGCCAGGTGTGCCTTTTTAAATGCTTTCGCTGTCTGCTCGATCTTGCCCAGATCGCCGGCATCGAGAGCATCAAAAAATCTTTCCGTATGAGATCTTGTCAGACAGAACTTCTGGTCGAGTTCATCCACATCGTTTCGCAGTTCAATGATGTGGTTCTTGGACTGCTTAAGCTGAGCAGCTTCCTGGATCTTCTTATCGTACTCGGCGCTGTAAAACTCCATGTCTGCCTTATCAGAGGCGCTCAGCTTAGAATTCAGCAGACCCTCGATAATCTCTGCCAAGCGATGTGCATACTGATTGCTTCCAATGCGCAGCAGAACCGGTCTTTTGCATAATCCGTTTACGCGGGCATCAACAACGTCAACAGCCTTATTGTTCTTACTAGAGAATAGAGCTGTTCTTCCATTCCACGCAATATTCACCAGCAGATCTGTTACGACCTGAGACTTACCTGTTCCCGGAGGCCCCGTCACGATTGTGAGATTCGATCTCAGCGCCGTTTCAACCGCCTGCGCCTGTTCGGAGTTCAGAGGCAGCACTTCAAGAAGCGGTTTGGTATCTGTCGCCGGTACGTCTTGAACCATGCCCTTAACCCAAGCCCACAGCGCAGTGCCGCGATAGTTTTCTTCGGGCATATTCGCCAGCGTCATTAGCTCCGCTTCAAGGCCCTGCGTGTATTTCTCGCGTTCTGCCTCGATGATGATCGGGCGGTTGTATATACCATCTTCCAGATTGTCCAGCTTTGCCGCTCTTGGAATACTGTACGGATCCAGCTTCTCTGCCCAGTCCCACTGGCGGATCTCTTTTAGACGCAGCACAAGCTCATCCACATCGATCTCTGCATCCGGCTCATTCAGACCAAGCTCGGTCTCCAGATTTACGAGCTCAACCGCTAAGGCGTCAGAACCGGCATTTGCATAACCCTTGATGACTTCCATGTTTATGGCAGGAAGCCAGGATATTTCAACCTTTCCTGCCATGTAATCAACCGGAAAAAGGAAAATTGGAGCAATCTTTTTAAAGCTTCCTTTTGTGCTGTGAATGGTATAAATACGCACAGGATAGCCAAGATATGCCTTGGCATCTCTGTTGGAGCTGATTTTGCTCAGGAGGTTTTTCGCTTCCAAATCCCTGTCATCATCAATCCTTAATCCGTTCAGCACCGCATACTGCAAGCTGAAATTACTGGTCAGAAACTGAGAAACAGAGCTGCTCGCCTCAAGAGCGAGGCAATTCAGATAGTAGTTGCACAGATTGTGCAGGTCTTTATCAGGCACCGGGACATTCGCCGTTGCTCTTGAATTTTTTGCAGAATTCTTGTTCCGCGTATGCCATCTGTAGCTTTCGTCCTGATATACAACAGCCTTCAATGCAACACTGTTTGCCAGCGTAGAATTGATTGTTTTCTTTTCAATTCCGATTTTGGCCGCAATTTCAGCACCTTTTATCCCATTTGCGCCAGAAATAATCTGGAATATCTGTGCTTCTAAACTTGTCATTGTTGCATTTCTCCTTTATCTCAATTCGGATACCCCGATTCTGCGCAAATACTTATATAGCTTTTTTGTCATATGGTTTCCCTTTGTAACAAGCTATTGTCTAGCCACATTCTATTCTCTTCTACACCCTGAATGCTGCCATATTCGAATTATTCTTCAATAATTTTGCATCCGCATCGCACGCATTCATTCCAAATGATCTCTTTTAAAGCCTCCTTCGGAGAACCCTTTATGCTTCTATCAAAATGCTCAGGTGTCATTTGCACGCTCATTGATTTATAGCCCATAATTATCCTCCTGCAGATTTTTGACTTTTTTATAAAGGCCAGTGTAATTATGTTCAGATCGAAGTTCGATAATCAGGACTGTTTTTCATCTTTGATGAACTCGATAATGTCATTAAGTTCGCAGTTCAGCGCAGTGCAGATATTTCGGAGTGCCTCAGTGCTGACATCCTTCTCTTTACCCATTTGTGTCATGGTATAGTGACTAACCCCTGCAGCCTTCTCTAAATCTCCCTTTGTCATCTTGCGATCGAGCAGCAGATGCCAAAGTTTCATATAACTTACAGCCATTTCAAAATCCTCCGATATCGGCAAGTTTCTATTGCTTATTATATTCCTCAGTCAAGCGCATTTCAATCACATTATACGATTTTCGAATATAATGTTTGTTTAACGCGCATATGATGGAATTCGAACCATTACCGAGGGGATTTGAACCTTGCCAAATGCGGCTATGTTTTGCCCAGCCTCAGAAAGAAGTTCGAGGATCATGGCGAGAGCCGTTGATAATGGTATTTTTGCTGCCGCATTTCGTGTTTCTTTCGTGGTGCGGGTGAGCAGGGACGAATGCTAATAACGCTGTCTCATCCGTATCGTTTCGCACACCCGATCCGTGATAATGCCCCTGTCGCGTTCTGCATAATAGGTCAAAAGCGGGGCAAGTTCAGTGCGGATTTCATCTCGTGTCAGCTTCGGCATGCGGAGCTGAGGACCGTACAGGCTGCGCACGGTTCCGACCTGACGGTTGAATGTCGTGTTGAACGGTCTTGCCCTCTGAGCGGCGATCAGCGCCTTCGGGTCTATGTCCATGGGGGACATCTGTACGTTTGACAACAGCCCGGCGCCGTTATCGAAAATCGGACAGTAATCGTATTTACCGTTCTGCTCCAAAACCGCGATGTTATTCAAATGCCGGTCATCGTTGAGAAACAGTGCATCCACCTCAAATAGCAGTGTGAGATATTGCGGAAATAGTTCCAATCCGGTCAGCTCCGCCGCAGTTTCGGCCAGATAGGCAATGCGCTTTTTGTCACTGGTTTGCCGGGCGAGAGTATCACGCAGCGGCACGGTGCCGGTTCTCTTGAAAAGATGGCTCAGCGTGATGATGGACTGCCCGGACATCAGGAAGTTTTCGCTGCTGCATCCGGTTCGCTCACGACCGTGGACATTCATGCGCTCCATCTCGTATCGCGTAAAGCGAAACGGCGTGTCCTTTTCGATACTGCTTCGTTCCAGCAGTCGTGAAACCAGCGTCTCTGTCAGTGCTTCATAGCCAAACTGGTCGAGCTTATACCACCGACCGCCGTCGCACCATTTCTCCTGATTTCCCTTCGAGGAGGTCTCTGCAATTTTCTCATTGGTCACGAACTTTACACTCATCCGTCGATCACCTCGATCCACTGGCCATCCTCTGCCATACGGCCCTGGGTGCGCTTTATAATCTCCAGCGGGTTATATTCATCAAGTCCCAACGCTTCCAAATATTCGCGTATTCCGGCTCTCTCCCGCGGCACACAGCGTTCCTCCAGAAATGCCATAAAATCATCCCACGTCGGCATGGTATTTTTTCCAAAGGCTGTCTTTACTAAATTGTCCGTATAATTCTCGATGCAGACAGTTTTATCTGTGAAGTCCGCGAAGATACGCGTGCATGCCTCACGCCCGTCATGGAACAAAAATGTTTTCAGCTCATGGTCCTTGCTGAAGCTCCTCCATGCAAACTGTGACATATCCAGCGGGCGAGCAATCACGATCCTGTCGCCTTCAAAGGTCAGCTCCACCTCGCGGTCGTCTTCCGTTATACCCATTGCCGCGATCCAAGTTGACGGAATCGTGAGCTTATATGTCTTTGCGCCCTTACCGGCAGTTCCTCCGGCAGCGCCGATACTTACCTTTGCCAGCCTCTTTTCCATAGTACCACCTCTGCTGTTGTTATAGTTTATTCGGTACGAATTATCAATAATTTTTATTTATTTTGCTCCGTGCATTTGCCCCAAAAGGTGCGCGGGTTTTTTGGCCCGAAAACGCAAAAAACCGGCCCCGGAGCGGTCTCAACGACCATTCCGAAGCCGGTTTTCTCTGATTTTACAGTATTTCGGGCTAT
>JBJEOO010000039.1:0-3921 GCA_051880755.1 Hominenteromicrobium sp. | reverse complement strand
GCGGGCGGTATCCAGCTCCAGCCGCTCGCACAGTCGTGCCGCCTCCGCCGCACAGTCTGTTTTGCGCAGATCGGCAGACAGGCGGATCACGTCCCGCACGCGCATCCCGGGATAGAAAACTGCTTCACTGGGCAAATAGCCGACCTGACGCAGAACCGTCTTTTCGGCCTCCGTCGCGCCAAGCTCCGCACAGAGCGTTTCCAGCAGCTCGGCTGTCGGCGCACAGCAGGCATCGATTGAAACACGGTCGGCATGCTCTGCCGCATGCTGCGCATCCATCATGTGCTGCACGGCCTCGGCGATGAACGGATAATCGGCGGAGGCTTTTTTCATGGCGCGCCGGCTCAGCATGCACAGGAACCGTGCCGAAAGCCTTTTGAAAAAGCGCTCGTCCTCCACATTATCCCGCAGCTTATGCACCGTCATGATCACGCAGAGCGCCGCCGCTTTATGGAAGCAAGACGCCGCATCGCCGCCGTTCGCCGGGCAGACATATGTGCATTTCTTCATCGGATTGCAGGTACACCGCTTTTTTTCGGCTTTGACCGCTGCATGGTTTTGGTTCAGAGCCAGAAGCGCATAAAAGGTACAGTCATAGCTGAGCGCCATACGCGCCGGAAAACCGTAATGGTCGCCGAGCGCCCGGCAGAGCTGACAATACACGCCCTTATATGCGTCGTATTCTTTGACGAGCATTTCGCCCTTGAACGGACGCACATAACCAAACATCGCGCAAACCGCTCCTTTCCGATTATTATTCTACTCGATTCACCCTGAAATGTGTTGAACAATTTGTAAAGAATGGGCGCGCTTCCCCGAACACGGTGGGGAAACGCGCCCTGTTTCAGCCGGAAATGCGCTTTTTGTCGCGCTCCAGCGTCATTTTGATATATTCGCCGGTATAAGAACCGGGGATCTGCGCCACCTGCTCCGGCGTACCCTCCGCAATGACGGTACCGCCCTTATCTCCGCCCTCCGGTCCGAGGTCAATGATATGATCCGCCGTCTTGATGAGATCCAGATTATGCTCAATCACAATCACGGTGTTGCCGTTATCGACAAGCTTCTGCAGCACCTCAATCAACCTGTGGACATCCGCGATGTGCAGGCCGGTCGTCGGCTCGTCGAGAATATAGACCGTCTTTCCGGTGGGACGGCGGCTCAGCTCCGTTGCAAGCTTCCCGCGCTGCGCTTCACCGCCGGAAAGCGTCGTGGCCGGCTGACCGATTTTGATATAGCCGAGGCCGACATCGTACAGCGTGCGGAGCTTGCGCTCGATTTTCGGCAGATCCTTAAAGAATTCAAGCCCTTCCTCAACGGTCATTTCCAGCACATCATAGATGCTTTTGCCCTTGTATTTGACCTCAAGGGTCTCCCGGTTGTAGCGCTTGCCCTTGCAGACGTCGCAGGCGACGTATACATCGGGCAGAAAATGCATTTCAATCTTGATAATGCCGTCGCCCTGACACGCCTCGCAGCGGCCGCCCTTGATATTGAACGAGAAGCGGCCCGAGGTAAAGCCGTGCATTTTGGCTTCCGGCGTGCTGGCATACAGCTCGCGGATATCGGTAAAGACGCCGGTATAGGTTGCCGGATTGGAACGCGGTGTGCGGCCGATCGGCGATTGGTTGATCTGGATGACCTTGTCCAGATTCTCCAGACCGAGGATTTCCCGGTGCGCGCCCGGAACCGTGCGCGCGCCGTTCAGTTCACCCGCAAGCTTCTTGTAAAGCACCTCATTGATCAGCGAGGATTTGCCCGAACCGGATACGCCGGTGACGCAGACAAACTTGCCAAGCGGAATATCGACCGTCACATCTTTCAGGTTGTTCTGCCGCGCGCCGACAATCGTGAGCTTTCTGCCGTTTCCGTGACGGCGCTGCTGCGGAACGGGGATGCTCCGCGCGCCGCTGAGATACTGGCCCGTGACGGACTCCGGACATTTCAGGATGCCGTCCACATCGCCGCTGTAAATGACCTTTCCGCCGTGAATGCCGGCGCCGGGACCGATATCGACAATATGATCCGCTGCAAGCATCGTATCCTCATCGTGTTCGACAACGATTACGGTATTGCCGAGATCGCGCAGCCGTTTCAGGGTTGCGAGCAGCTTGTGGTTATCGCGCTGATGCAGTCCGATGCTCGGCTCGTCGAGAATATAAAGCACGCCCATCAGGGACGAACCGATATTCGTCGCCAGACGAATGCGCTGGCTCTCGCCGCCGGAAAGCGTGCTGGCTGAACGGGACAGCGTGAGATAATCCAGACCGACATTACGCAGGAAACCGAGCCGCGAGCGGATCTCCTTCAGAATCGCTTCGGCAATCATCTGATCACGCGGAGAAAGCTCCAGACCGTCGATGAAGCTCAGCGCGTCCACAACCGACAGATCGCACAGCTCGCTGATATTCTTCCCGCCGACTGTGACGGAGAGGCTCTCCGGCGAAAGGCGCTTGCCGCGGCAGGCGTCGCACGGCACGGCGCTCATATAGGATTCGATTTCCTCCTTGATCCACGAGGAGGAGGTGTCGCGGAAACGGCGCTCCAGATTATTGATAATGCCCTCAAACTCGGTCTGATACGTCCCGCTGCCGTATTCGCTTTTGCGGTGCACCGTGATTTTCTCGCCTTTGGTGCCATAGAGCAGGATATCCACAATCTCCGGCGGAAGCTCCCGGATCGGTGTATCCAGCGAAAAATGATAGTGCTCGGCAAGCGCGTTCATATACATGGCCGCGATCGTACTGCCTTCCATCGCCCAGCCGCCGCCCTTCAGGCCGCCTTTCCGGATGGATACGCGGTCATCGGGAATAATCAAAGCCGGATCTATGCGCATAAACACACCGAGGCCCGTGCATTTCGGGCAGGCGCCGGCGGGATTATTGAACGAGAACATGCGCGGCGAAAGCTCTTCCATACTGACGCCGTGCTCCGGACAGGCATAATTCTGCGAAAACAGAATATCTTCGCCGTCAAGGACGTTGACGATCACGATGCCGCCCGAAAGCGCGGTCGCCGTCTCAATGGAATCGGCCAGACGCGAACGGATATCCGGCTTGATCACCAAGCGGTCAACCACAATCTCGATATTGTGCTTTTTATTCTTTTCCAGCTTGATGCTTTCGGAAAGATCGTAGATCAGGCCGTCGGCACGGACACGGGCAAAGCCGCCCTTGCGCGCCGCATCAAACTCCTTCTGATGCTCGCCCTTGCGCCCGCGGACAACCGGCGCAAGCACCTGAATCTTCGTGCGCTCCGGCAGCGCAAGCACCTGATCGACAATCTGGTCGACCGTCTGCTGGCGGATTTCCCGTCCGCAGACCGGGCAGTGCGGCACGCCGATACGCGCGTACATCAGGCGCAGATAATCGTAAATCTCCGTGACCGTACCGACCGTGGAACGCGGATTCTTCGAGGTTGTTTTCTGATCAATCGAAATCGCCGGGGACAAGCCCTCGATGTTATCCACATCCGGCTTTTCCATCTGGCCGAGAAACATGCGGGCATAGCTGGAAAGCGATTCCACATAGCGCCGCTGCCCCTCCGCATAGATTGTATCAAACGCCAAGGACGATTTGCCCGAGCCGGAAAGACCCGTCAGCACAACCAGCTTATCGCGCGGCAGCTCAACATCGATATTTTTCAGGTTGTGCTCACGCGCGCCGGTCACAACAATATTTTTGGATTGCATACTCTTCAGGCTCCTGTTCTTATTTTTCAAGTTCCTTGATGCGGTCGCGCAGATACGCCGCGTGCTCAAATTCGAGCAGCTTGGCCGCCGCTTTCATTTCCTTCGTCAGCTTTTCGATCATGATGCGTTTTTCAGCCGGCGTATATTTATGCTTCTTCTTGGACTTTCCGTCGTCATTCTTTGTGGAGATTTCCAGAATCTCCGAAACCTTTTTCGTGATCGTCTGCGGC
>JBJEOO010000038.1:0-3921 GCA_051880755.1 Hominenteromicrobium sp. | reverse complement strand
TGCATAAATTTATCGAATCTTTTGCATGGAAGTGCAGAAAAAGATAAGGAGGACAAAGTATGAAATCCATATTCCGGCGCGTATTGCTGCTGACCGCAGTGCTGTATCTCATTCTGGGGCTCAGTCCGCTTGTGTTCCGCGCCGCTGTCTCCAAAAGCGGAGAGGCCGCCGAATCCGGCGTTTCATCGGGCGCCGGCGGCAGCAGCGCGCCTGACGCGGCGGAGACCGGCGTTTTCCGCATTCTGGATACCGGTACCGGGGAAATTCTGACGGTTTCGGACGCGGAATTTCTGCGCGGCGCGCTGCCCTGTGAATTGTCTCTGGATGCGCCGGATGAAGCGCTCAAGGCGCAGCTTGTGGCAATTTATACGGTGTACAGCCGCAAGCGCCTGCAAAATGCGGACGCGGCTTACGACTTCACCTGTGACAGCGCCAACCGGCAGATCTATATGACGGACAGCGATCTCTCCGCCCTGTTCGGCGACCGGTGGGACAGCACGGAAGAACGGCTGGACACGCTTTGTGAAGCCGTAGCCGGCCGGTGCCTGCTCTACGACGGGGAACCGATTGAATCGACGTATTTTGCGATTTCGGCCGGCTGCACCCAGCCCTTTGAAAACGTGTGGTCGGAAAAGAGCTATCCCTATCTCACTGCCGTGGCCTGTCCGTTTGACATGCTGTACGACGGCTATAAGGCGACCGCATCCTTTTCACCGGAGGAAGTGCGCGCGGCTTTCCCGGACATTACCTTTACGGATACGCCCGAAACATGGTTTTCCGATGCACATTACTATGAAAGCGGCTATGTGGAAAGCATTTCACTCTGCGGCACCGTGTTTTCCGGCGTTGACGTCCGTACCGCGCTCGGCCTGCGCAGCGCGAGCTTTACCGTCACCTGCGACGGAGAAGCCTTCACGTTCACAACGCTCGGCTGGGGGCACGGCGTGGGCATGAGTCAGGCCGGCGCCATTTATATGGCGGAAAACGGTGCGGATTACAGAGAGATCCTCGCTTATTTCTATCCCGGCGCGGAACTGGCCTGAAAGCCATTGACGCCCGGACACGGCGGATGCTATCATGATCAAAACAGGAACCGGACGGGATTGGTGATGAAGTGAAAATAACCGTTTCAAACACATGTGAAAACATAACGCGGTATATCGCCGCGGTAAACGGCGGCGCACCGATGGAAGAGATCTGGGAAAAAGAGGTCATCGTGCCGTTTTGGGAAAAGCTGTGCTGCTATGCACCGTTTGACCTGAGCGCACGGAAGCCCGGCGTGATCCGGGATCTGGACACGCTGGACAGGCCGGAAACGGAAATGCAGGCTTTATGGGTGCAGAAGTACCGGGCGGCCGCCGCGGAACACGATGTTGATTACGAAACCTATATGTTCGGAAGCGAAGAAGCCGGCATCCCTTGGTGCGCCGGCTATGCGGTGGGGTTTTATCTGGTGCACAACTATCTGAAAACGCACAGGAAAACCGTCCGCGAAATTTTGGAAACAAATCCGAAAGCCATGCTGCCGCCGCTGTAAGACGGCGCAAAAACACCTGTCCGCTCCTCACGGTGCGCGGACAGGTGTTAATTTATGCGATTGAACCCAAATTATTTTGCTTTGAATTTCAGAATGCGGAGCGTATTGAGCACGGTCAGCGCGGTAACGCCGACGTCGGCAAAGACGCCAACCCACATCGGGACAAAGCCGAACGGCGTGCAGAAAATCACCGCCGCTTTAACGGCAAGCGCAAAGCCGATGTTGAACCGGATGACGCCCATACTGCGCCGCGCAAGGCGGATCGCACGCGGAAGCAGCGAGAGGTTGCCGCCGGACAGCACGGCGTCGGCCGTCTCAATTGCCGCCTGTGAACCGAGTCCGATCGCAACGCCGCAATCCGCCGCAGCCAGCACCGGCGCGTCATTCACGCCGTCGCCGACAAAAACGCGTGTGCCGGTCATGGCCTCAACCGCCGCAGCCTTATCCTGCGGCAGCAAACCCGCACGGTATTCGGTAATGCCGACCTGTGCGGAAACCGCCTTTGCGGCCGCCTCATGATCGCCCGTCAGCATGACAATATGCTGTACGCCCGTTTCCCGGAGCGCCGTCACCGCCGCTTTTGAATCGGGCTTTACGGTATCCGTCAGGGTGATTGCGCCCACAGCGCGGCCGTCTGCCGCAACGGCCACGGTGCATTCCGGCAAAGCCGAAACATCGATGCCGTTTTCCTCCAGAAACGCCCGGCGCCCCACCAGCACGGCTCGTCCGGCAACGGACGCGCGGATGCCGCGCCCCGCGATCTCCTGAATCTCATCCGCCTGCGGCACTTCGCCTGCCGCTTCGCGGATTGCTTTCGCAACGGGATGTGTGGAAAGCGCTTCGGCTGAAGCCGCAAGCTTCAGAAGCGCTGCTTCGGAAATGCCGTTCAGCGTGCGGATTTCCGAGACGGAAATCGCACCGGTCGTGATGGTGCCGGTTTTGTCGAGCACAACCGTATCCGTTTTCGCAAGCGCTTCCAGATACTTGCCGCCCTTGACCAGCATGCCGTTTGCCGATTCCACACCGATTCCCGCAAAGAAGCCCAGCGGCACGGAGATTACAAGCGCACACGGACAGGACGCGACGAGCATAACCAGCGCGCGATAAAGCCAGACGCTGAACGCACCGAGTCCGAAAAGCGGCGGCAGCACGGCCACCAGAACCGCCAGCACCAGCACGATCGGTGTATAAACACGCGCAAAGCGTGTAATAAGCTTCTCCGCATTGCCCTTGCGTGCGGACGATTCCTCAATCATGCGGAGAATACGGCTCGCCGTGGAATCCTCAAAAGCACTGGTAACCTCCAGCATCAGCTTTGCGCTGCCGTTCACGCCGCCGGAAAGCACGCTGTCCCCCGGCACAACCTCAACCGGCACGCTCTCGCCGGTCAGCGCCGCATTATCGATATAAGAGCTGCCCGCCGTAATGACGCCGTCAAGCGGAATACGCTCAAAGGGATGGACAACGACGGTCTCGCCGACCGCCACCTCGGACGGTGAAACGGTCTGTTCCGCGCCGCCGCGCAGGACGCGCGCCGTATCGGGCCGCATCTCGGTCAGCGCCGCGATACTTTTGCGCGACCGGCGCTCCGCAATTTCCTCGGCAATCTCACCGATATTGAACAGAATGGCAACCGCCGCCGCCTCGCCGAACTCGCCGAGGCAAAACGCCGTGATCACCGCGATGGACATCAGAACATTTTCGGTAAAATTGAGCTTGACAAGATTCTTGACGCCGTCCAGAAAAACATCATACCCCGCCAGCACCGCCGCAAGACCGTGCACCACCGCAGCGGCCCAAACCGGGAGATGCAGCACATGCTCAAAAATCAGGCCGAGCGCAAACAGCGCGACCGCCGTCGGCAGAATCCACTTTGGGGCCTCCTCGTGGTGATGGTCATGTCCGCATGCACAGCCGCCTTCGCAGCCGTCATCGTATCCGCAGTCTTCCCCGTGATCATGGTGTTCATGCCCGCAGCAGGACTCGCCGTGATGATGATGCTCGTGGTGCTCATGTTCCTCATGCTCCTGCGCGCAGCAGGCACATGTTTTCTTCTTTGCCATATGGTTCAACCTTTTCACAATATATGTTCATTTATTCACATCTTGAGCAGAAGAATACGCGGCAGCGCTTATTCCGAAATATGCTCAAGTCCCATCAGGTAGATTTCGCGCACATGTGCGTCGTCAAGCGAATAGTACGACTGTTTGCCGTCGCGCTTCACCTTGACGAGATGCGCGCTGCGCAGAAGCCGGAGCTGATGCGAAATAGCCGACTGCCCCATCTCCAGAAGCTCCGCGATTTCACAGACACACAGTTCCTTCTGAAAAAGCACACACATAATCCGGATGCGTGTCGTATCGCCGAACATCTTGAAAAGCTCG
>JBJEOO010000037.1:0-3922 GCA_051880755.1 Hominenteromicrobium sp. | reverse complement strand
CTCCAAAGCAATCGTGGTCGGCTATATTTACAGTGAAATCCGGAATGTGCTGATCACAAACTGCATCATCAAGGAGAGCAACCGCGGTCTGTGCTTCATGTGCAACGATGAAATCGGCGTGATTGAAAACGTCCGTGTCACCAATATGATCATTGATACCGCAATCCGCGCGGGCAACTGGTGGGGCAACGGAGAACCGATTTTCATGATGGCCGTCAAGCACGATTATCATATTCCGGCTGAACAGAAGCCGGTGCGCGAGACGCCGTATGCCATCCGGAACATTCATATCGACGGCGTGACATGCATGGGCGAAAATGCGATGGGCGTTGTCGGCGAGCACGGCAACATCTGTGAGGTCGAGCTGCGCAACATCGATTTCACGCGCAAACCGTCGAAGAATCTGCCGCTCAAAGGCTCAACCTTTGATTTTGCGCCGGGTCGGGTGAATGTGGAAATCCCGGAAACCTGCGGACTGTACATCGGCGGCGAAGCGGATGTGAAGCTTGAGAATATCAATACCCGCAGCTGGTCTGTGGTGCGCGCCTGAGACAAGGAGGCCCCTCTTGAAAAATATCATTCTGCTGCCGCTCGATGAGCGGCCCTGCAATTTCGATTTTCCCTCGAAAATTTTCAACGGTGAACGCTATACGATTCTCCGGCCCGATCATCTCGGACAAAAGAAAACACCGGCGGAGTACGAAGAAATCCGTGATTTCCTGCTGGAAAACATTGAACAGGCCGATGCGGCCGTTATTTCCATCGATACGCTCCTGTATGGCGGCCTGATTCCGTCGCGCCTGCATAAGCTTTCGGAGGAAACGGTTTTGGAGCGCCTGATGCTGCTAAAAGAGCTGCGCGCCCGGAATCCGGAAATCAAGCTCTATGCGTTCCAGTGCATCATGCGCTGCCCGAAATACTCCTCGGATGACGAGGAGCCGGATTATTACGGCCTTTACGGTCAGGAAATTCACAACATCGGCCGCTTGACCCATCTGGAGAAGCTTGGGATGGGAAATGCGGAAGAGCTTGCCGGCCTGAAAGCCAAGGTTGATCCCGCCGCGCTTGAGGATTACCTCAGCCGCCGTGCGTTCAACGGTGCGTTCAATATCCGTACGCTCGATCTCGTGGAGGATGGCACGCTGGACTTCCTGATCATCCCGCAGGATGATTCCGCAAAGTACGGATATACGGCGATGGATCAGCAGAAGGTGCGCTCCGTAATCCGGGAAAAGGTGCTGGATGACCGCGTGATCCTGTATCCCGGCGCCGATGAGCTTGGCATGGTGCTTGTCGCACGGGCTGTCAATGCGCTTGAAAACAGCACGCCGCGCGTCTATCTGAAATATGCTTCGACGCTTGCGCCGCAGCTGATCCCGAATTATGAGGACCGAAGCCTCAATGAAACCGTCAAATACCATGTCATGGCGTCCGGCTGTGTGGCCGTGCCTTCGCTCAGCGATGCCGATTTTGTCATGGGTATTACGGCGCCGGCAACCGAAATGCTTGAGGCTGATGATCAGCCTGCCAATAATATTCATTATGACGTGGAGCGCAATATGGCGGAGTTTCTCTATTTCGTCAACGACTGCATTCGCCGCGGCATGCCTGTCGCGATTCTCGACAACGCCTATACAAACGGCGGCGAGCTGCAGCTGATGCGTGTGCTGAACAGGCAGGGCAATCTGATGAAGCTTGCCGGCTATGCGGGCTGGAATACATCGGCCAATTCAATGGGTACCGTGCTCGCGCAGGTCGTCAACCGCCTGCATCAGAACAACAGAACCGAAGCGGATAACTTCCTCGTGGAGCGCTATATTGAAGACTTCGGTTACGATTCGGTTGTACGCGGCTATGTGACACGAAACATCCTGCCCGCGTGGAACATGACGTATTTCTGGTGTGAAGAGCAGCACGGCAAGGCGGCCAAGGCCATTTTCGACGAGCTTCAGAAGTTCATTCACAACGAGCTGACGTCGATTGCCGACCGCGTTACGCTGGAGTCGGTCTATCTGCCGTGGAGCCGCATGTTTGAGATCGGGCTTTCGGCAAAATATAAGGCGGATTAAAACGGGGAAACTGCCCCAACGGAAAGGAAAGTGCGTTATGACAAATGCAGAAATTTTGGAAAGAATCCATCGCGGCGTAATCGTATCGTGCCAGGCGCTGCCGGATGAGCCGCTTTACGGGTATCATTTCATGGGCAAGCTTGCATTTGCGGCAAAGGAAGGCGGTGCGGTCGGTATCCGCGCCAATACGGTTTCCGACATCGTCGATATCAAGAAAGAGGTTGACCTGCCGGTTATCGGCATCATCAAAAGCGTTTATGACGACAGCGACGTCTACATTACGCCGACAATGGCGGAGATCGATGCGCTGGCCGAGACCGGCGTAGAGATCATTGCGCTGGATGCGACGGATCGTCCGCGTCCGAACGGCGGAGACCTCGATACGCTGTTCAAGGCCGCGCGTGCAAAATACCCGAATCAGCTCTTTATGGCGGACTGCTCCTGCTTTGAGGACTGCAGTCATGCGGCTCAGATCGGTTTTGACCTTGTCGGCACAACGCTTTGCGGCTACACGGAAAAGACGCGCGGCACCGCGATTCCGAGCTATGAGCTGCTTGAGCGCATTACAACGGGGCTTTCCGTTCCGGTCATTGCGGAGGGCGGTGTCTGGGAGCGCGGCCAGCTGCAGAAGGTATTTTCCTATCCGGTGCATGCGGCGGTTATCGGCACCGCAATCACACGCCCGCGCGATATCACGCGCCGCTTTGTTGAGGCAATCTCATGAGTGTGCTGCTCGGAATTGATATCGGCGGAACGGCGGTCAAAATCGGCGTTGTGGACGAGACCGGAAACATCCTGCTTTCGGAAACGCGCAGCGTCAGCTTTGACGGCTATAAAACGCCGATTATGACAACGGTCACGGCACTGGCCGGCGAGCTGCTGGAAAAAAGCCCGGAGAAGCCGGTGGGCATCGGCGTCTCCGCAACCGGGCAGATTGATGTCCATACCGGCACGGTCATCGGTGTCGGCGCACATTTCGGCAATTGGCTGGGCAGCGAGGTTGCGGCAATACTGGAGGATGCGTTTCATCTGCCGGTCACGGTGATCAACGATGCAAACGCGGCGGCGCTCGGCGAACAGTGCTACGGAAGCGCCAGGGGCCGGGACAACGCGCTGGTGGTGACCATCGGTACGGGCGTCGGCGGCGGTATCATTGAAAACGGCAGGCTGATTCAGGGCAGACGCGGCATCGGCGGAGAAATCGGACATTACATCATCGATTTTGACGGCGAGCCTTGTCCCTGCGGCAATCGCGGCTGTTTTGAACGCTATGGCTCCACCGGCGCGCTCGTCCGGCGGTTTACCGGTGATCCTGCGCTGCTTGCGGAGCTGGGGGTTCCGGCGGAAGTGGTCAACGGCAAGGTGATTTTCGATCATCTCGGGCAGCCCGCCGTGCAGGCCGCGGTTGACCGCTGGATCGACTGCATCTCCTTCGGAATCGTCGGCCTCGTGCATATTTTCAATCCGGAAATTGTGCTGATCGGCGGCGGAATCTCCCGCGAAGAGGAAAGGTTTATACGTCCGCTGCGCGAAAAGATTCTGTCCCGCGCCATGCAGCAGTTTGCAAAGGACCTTGTCGTTGAAGCGGCGGCGCTCGGCAACAACGCCGGTCTGCTCGGCGCGTGTGCCTATTTCCGTCAGATACATGAAATTTTCTGATTTTCCTTGACAAATTCCGCCCCGGCTTGGTATACTAAGCAAAGTATAGGGGAGTAGTTTGCTCTTGGAGTGATTGATGCCAACAAACCCGAGCTTCGGCTCTGGCATGAATCTTAAAAGACGAGACCTGTGCGCGAAAAAGCGCACGGGTCTTTTTGTTTATTTCAAGACGGATTGGCTCCTGAAATCAGACA
>JBJEOO010000036.1:0-17576 GCA_051880755.1 Hominenteromicrobium sp. | reverse complement strand
AACGAAGCGAGATTCGCCGAGCAGATGTCGGCAATGACCGGCGGCGTATCGGTTGATATGGGCAATATCATGAAGAACAAGGCGACAAACGTGCGCTCTATCACGATGGCAACCATGATCATTACGATCATCCCGGTTCTGATTGTCTATCCGTTCCTGCAGCGGTATTTCGTCAAAGGTATTATGATCGGTTCTGTGAAGGGCTGATTGTAAAATAAAAATTGCGGGTGCACCCACCGCACCCGCAGAAATCCATTAAGGAGGCAAAGTATGAAAGCCAGAAAAAATCTTTTCAAGGCACTGGCCATGATCCTCGCAATCGCGATGATCCTGACAGTTGCTGGCTGTGCGGGCGGCGGTTCGTCCAGCACATCTTCTGCCGCTAATGAGTCTTCCGCAGCAGCGGATGATGCAGGCGGAGAGGCCAGCGAAGACGGCGGCGCAGAAGCGACGTCGGCCGGTCCGGACGACACCACAGAGCCTTATGAGTTCTCTGCATTCTATGCATATGCAGGTTCCGTTAAGCCGTGGGGCGAGGACGCAGCATCCAAGTACATGAACGAGAAGTTCAACATCACGCTGAACTACAGCTGCCCGGATGCTGACGCAGACGCGAAGCTGAACCTGATGATCTCCTCCGACGACCTGCCGGAAGTTGTCATCTGCGACCGCAGCGCAACATGGCTGAAGATGATCAACATGGGCGTTCTTGTTGACATCAACACCCTGAAGTATGAAGGCAACACCTTCGACCAGGATATCCTCGAATCCACCCAGAAGCTCCTTTCCGTCAACGGCGGCCTCTATGGTATCCCGAACTGGGCTCGTAAGGGCGCAACCGGCGGCAACATGTCCTGGATGGTCAACCATGACGTTTACGAAGAGCTCGGCAGCCCGGATCTCCAGACGCTGGAAGACCTCTATGACTACATGGTCGCTGCTAAGGAAGCTAACCTCTCCACACCGAACGGTCAGTCCATCTATGCATGGCTCCCGAGACAGGACGACAACGGCTTCTACACCGTCAGCGCGATCTATCGCTCCTACGGCAACCCGAACCTTGTTGATACCTACTGGTCTCAGGCAGACAATGACATTAAGCTCGCGATCTATGACGACGCTTATGTTGATGCTCTGAAGCTCGCGAACAAGTGGTTCAACGAGGGTCTCTTCCCGGATACCATCTACACGATGACAAACGATCAGTACGTTGAGCTCCTGACCAATGGCCGCGGCGCACTTCTGTACTATGACTTCTCTCAGAACTCCACCAACCAGTTCAACAAGATTCTCCACGAGAACGACGGCAACTGGTACGACCTGCTCGGCTGGGAGCTTGCGGATTCTCCGATCTACCCGGCAGCAGAGGGCGTTGACTGGGTCTACGGCGAAGAGGGCGGCACAGTTGGTTGGAACGTCAACTGCATCACCACAAAGGCTACAAACCCGCAGAGAATCTTCGATCTCTATTCTTGGATGCTCACCAAGGAAGGCTCCATCGTTATGATGTACGGTCCTGAGGGCGGTCTCTGGGAAGGCACCGACGAAAACGGCAACCCGATCCTGAAGACTCCGGAATCCTCCTGGACATCTGATGAGAGCAACGCAGCCGGTTGCTGGTTCTGGAGCCAGCCGGCACAGTCCGACAACGTCGATAACACGAAGTTCGCAGTTAACGACATGCAGCCTGAGGATCAGAGAGACTGGGTTGTCTCCATTCAGGCGCACGTCTTCTCGCCTGAGGATTCCATCAACCCGGCAATCGCTGGTCAGAAGTTCCTCACCGACGAAAACACAGCGCTCTCTCTGGAAATTGATCCGGAAGAGGATCTTGGTATCGCAAGACAGGCTATCACCGATGAGTGCAAGATGCGCATTCCTCAGATCATCATGGCAGGCTCCGAGGACGAGTTCAACAAGCTCGTTGAGGATCTGAAGGCCTTCGCTGAGTCCAACAGCGTACATGAGATCGAGGAGATCTACACCGCGAAGCGTGCAGAGAACATCGAGACTCAGGGTTACACCGCATACCAGGCTTACTACGACAAGAACGCGTAATCACGTTTTCATGATGTAGAATCCTAACATAAAACGGCGTCCCGTCTTTGAAAAAAGGCGGGACGCCGTTTTTGTGCTGTTTTAAGGTTACGTGAACAGCGAAAAGAACCAGTCCAGCACGCCGAGATGCTCAAGCAGAATCTTGACGCCCATCAGGATCAGAACGATTCCGCCGATCAGCTCTGCGCGGGACTTGTATTTTGCACCGAAGATGTGGCCGATGCGGATGCCGGCTGCGGAGAGCACAAAGGTTGTAACGCCGATGAAGCTGACTGCGGGAATGATGCTGACCTGCAGAAAGGCAAAGGTTACGCCCACGGCCAGCGCGTCGATACTCGTCGCCACCGCGAGCGGCAGCATCGTCTTGAAGCTGAAGGAGTCGTTCAGCTCGTCGGGACATTCGCGCGATTCGCGGATCATGCTCAGACCGATCAGCACGAGCAGCACAAAGGCGATCCAGTGGTCAAATTCCTGAATCAGCGACTGAAACTGCACGCCGAGCAGGTAGCCGATCAGCGGCATCAGCGCCTGAAAGCCGCCGAAGTATAACCCGGCGATCAGCATGTGCTTCGGTTTCAGCGACTTTACCGAAAGCCCCTTACATACCGATACCGCAAATGCATCCATGGAAAGCCCGACAGCCAGAATGAAAAGTTCCCATACGCTCATTTTCATCACCATATTTCGTTTTTTTCGTCGTGGAAGTATACGCGCCGGGCAAACAAAAAAGACTTATCCGAAAGGCACGCAAAGCCCTTCGGATAAGTCTCGTCATTTCATGCAGAGCCGTGAAGCGAACGCTTCAAGTATGTCGACCGTGCAGCGCATAGCGCCGACTACTCCCTTAACCTGTTTGTTCATTAAACCATATCCGCGAAAAAAAGTCAAGGAAAATTTCGGAATTTCCTTGACTTTTCCGTCCTCGCGGTGTATGATTGAACTGTACTAATACGAATAGTACAGTTAATACAAAAGGAGGAGGTTTAGTTGCTGTACATCGATTACAAGAGCGGCACGCCAATCTATGAGCAAGTGTACAACGGCATTCTGCAGCTCGCAGCGCTCGGCGTGCTGCGTCCGGGCGACCAGCTCCCGAGCGTGCGCTCCGTGGCGGCTGATGCGGGCGTGAATCCGAATACCGTGCAGAAGGCGTATGCCATGCTGGAGCGTGACGGCGTGATCCGATCCGCACCCGGGCGCGGCTCGTTCCTTGCAGAGCAGTCCGCGCTTTTGGATACCCGCAGGCATGCGGCGCTCGACAAGCTGCGTACGGCCGTTTCCGAAGCCGAACAGGCCGGGGTTGCCCCGGCGGAAATTCTGGAGACGGTGCAGAAATGTTTTGAAAAAGGAAATTTTGAAGGGGGAGAGCGGCATGATTGAAGTCAACGGTCTGCTGAAGCGTTTTGAAACGACGACGGCACTGCAGAACATCTCGCTCCGCGTGGAGAACGGCCGGATTATGGGGCTTGTCGGCTCGAACGGCGCGGGCAAAAGCACGCTTTTGCGCACACTCGCCGGCATATACCGCCCGGATGCGGGCACGGTTCTCGTAAACGGCGGAGCGGTTTACGAAAATACGGAGGTGAAATCCCGCATTTGCTTTGTTCCGGACAACCCGCATTTTGAGCCGGGCGCAACGCTGTTGAGCACGGCAAAATTGAACGCGGCCTTCTTCCCGCGTTTTTCGTGGGAGAAATACAAGCGGCTCTGCGAGACTTTTCCGCTCGATGAGAAAAAGAAGATCTCGGCGATGAGCAAGGGCATGCAGCGGCAGGCCGCGCTGATCGCCGCGCTTTCCACCATGCCGGACGTTCTGCTGCTTGATGAGGTCTTTGACGGACTGGACCCCGTTATGCGCCGCTTGCTGAAGCGCGTCATCGCGGGCGATGTTGCGGACCGGCAGATGACGGTGCTCATCGCGTCCCATAACCTGCGTGAGCTTGAAGATTTCTGCGATACGATCGGCCTGCTGCATCAGGGCGGCGTACTGCTGGAAAAGGAGCTTGCCGAGCTGAAGCTCGGCATACACCGTGTGCAGGCTGTTTTCCGCGAACCGATGACGGATGAAGCGCTGCATGAGCGGTTCGATCTCGTTTCCGTCAGCCGCACCGGCTCGCTTGTGACGCTTGTTGTGCGCGGAGAACGCGCTGAAGTTGAAAAGGAGATGGCGTCGCTGGAGCCGCGGTTCTGTGAGTTTCTGGCGCTCTCGCTGGAGGAGGTTTTTATCAGTGAAATGGAGGCGGTCGGCTATGACTTTGAAGAAATCGTCTGCTAAATCCGCGGTGTTTTCCGTATTCCGCACACAGCTTTACAGCGTGCGCATGGTGCTCGTGCTGTTCGGCATGATTCTGTTCCTGCTGCCTACGGTGATAACGGTCGGTCTGCTGAACGGGCGTGATTCCGTAGATACATACATTGTTTCGCAGGTGCAGAACATCATACTCGGCTGTGGTTTGGTTCCGCTGCTTATTCTGGCCCTTGTGCTTGCCATTACCGAATTCGGGTATCTGCACAAAAAGCAGAAGCTCGATTATTTCCATGCCCTGCCGGTGCGCCGCGCGGATCATTACCTCGGTCGAGCGCTTGCGGCACTCGCTGCGCTTGCCGGCGGTGCGCTGCTGGTTTGTCTTAGCCAGACGGGTGTGGTCGCGGCCATTTTCGGACTCGCCGCTTCCAAGGTGTACGGCGTTATCTGGTTCAGCTTTGTGATGATGATTTTTTCGGCCTTTGCGGCTTATCTTTTTGCGGTGATGGTCACGGTGCTGACGGCAACGCTCTGGGAAATGCTTTTTTCTTTCCTAGCCGTCTCAGCGGTGTATCCGCTGATGGCGGCGGTCACATGCGTAATCGTTTCCTATTCTATCCCGATGTATGAGCTGGATATAGGGTGGCTGGAGCTTTCGCTCTTTTCGCCGTTTGTCACCGGCTTTTTCGCTTTGATTCAGATCGGTTTACAGTATTCGCAGGCGCTTCCGGTGCTACTTGTGCTGGCGGCGCAGATCCTCGTCTGCGGTGTGCTGGGCTTCGTCTTTTTCTGCAGACGGCGCAGTGAATTTGCGGAAAGCAGCGCTTCACAAACGCGGTTCCGCTTCGTGGTGCGCTTTGCGGTGACGGCCATGGCTGCTGCCGCAGGCAGTATGGCCATGCTTTGGATTACGGACGTCTACGCGGGGTATCTGGTCGGCGCTGTGCTCGGCGCCGTGCTCGCGTGGATTGTGCTTGAGCTGGTCTATACGCATACGTTCCGGAAGCTTCTGCGCAGCGGCATTCCCTGCCTGACCGGTCTGGCCTGCTTTGCCGTTATTAACGCCCTGGTGGCCTTCGGTGCAATCGGCATCCCGGAGGTTCCCGATCTTGCGGATATCAATGCCGTGTCGGTCTTTTGCAGCGCACAGGAGAAGCACGGCGAGCAGTACACACTGTACGGGCGGTACTCGGGACTGGATAGTGCAGCCGTTTATACGGACGAAAACGCGCGCTATGTGCAGATGGCTTCCTTTGACGAAGCGCTGATCGAAGAAACCCGCACGCTGATGCAGGCGGTTCTGGATGACCAAAAAGCCTGCTGCTTCCCGTATCACCCGACTCAGTACGGCAATAAATGCTGGAGCCTCGTGCGGGCGGATGAGGAATCCGTGTACAATGTTTCGATCAGCCTTTATACGGAGGATGGAGAGCGCAGCTATTATTACCGGAATCTGTGGAGCAGCGGCAGCGGTAAGGCTATTTTTGACAGGGCGCAGTCTATTGTTACCTCACCGGAGTATGCGCAGAGCAGCATCGGGCACTCTCTGCTCGGCCTGCTGGAGAGTATTACTTATGAGGATTACAGCGACGACGGGTATCAGACTTACCGGTACAGCCTGTCAGGGCTGGATGACCGGGACGCGGTGATTGAACGGCTGCAGGAAGCCTATATGGAAGACCTGACCAGCACGGAGGCCGTAATGGAGCGGGAGATTCAGGATTCGTATGTGCTGGAGTTCGATGAGAGCCGGATGCTTACCCTGCACGGCGGCATTGTCGACAGCTACTATCCGGCAGACGGCATGGAATGCTGGCTTGCGCCGCAGTACACGCCCGGTTTTGATCCGGAAAAGGTGGATGGATACATAGGAACGGCGGATAATCTGTATGTGACGGCAAATGAACTCCCGCGTACCTTTGATGTGCTGGAGGAAATCCGAAGTGAACTGAAGAAATAGCCGAAGCAGGCGTCCCCGCACGGAATTTTCCGGCGGGGACATTTCTTTTGCCTTTTCAAAAGTAAAGACGCTTTTTCGCTCAAATTACGTTCTTGTTTTCCTTTGCGGGATTTGCTATCCTGTAGAAAATAGATAAATATGCTGCGGCTGTGCGCAATGCCGCAGTGCAGGCGTGTATTGAAAAAGAAAGGAAAATCGGATATGAAAATTCAGAGAATGAAAACAAACCGCATCGTGAATCCTATGGGCTTTGACCTCAAAACACCCACTGTCTCGTGGACGGTCACGGACACCGAGGCGAAAAAACAGGTCTGGGCGCGTGTGGAGGTTTCGGACAGCGCGGATTTCGCGCAGATTCTGTTTGATACCGGCGAATGCCGCACGGCGTCCTCGCTCGGCGTGCCGGTTGAGCTTGCGCTTTCGCCCCGCACCCGCTATTTCTGGCGTGTCACGGTCTGCGGCGATAACGGTGAAACCGCAACGAGCGATACGGCTTGGTTTGAAACGGCCAAGCTGGATGAACCGTTTGCGGGAGAGAAGATTTCTCCCTGTCTGCCGGCCGATACCGCGCCGTACATGCGCCGCGCGTTCCATATCGACGGCAAGGTGCTCCGCGCCCGCGCGTATTTTACGGGCCTCGGCATTTATGAGCTGTATGTCAACGGCGAAAAGGCGAATGATGAGTATCTTGCGCCGGGCTGCACCGCCTATGACCGCTGGATTCAGTATCAGACGTATGACGTGACCGCATGCGTGCATGAGGGCGACAACGTGATCGGCGCGATCCTCGGAAACGGCTGGGCAAAGGGCCGCTTCGGCTTTGACGGAAAGGCGGGCAATTATGAGACGAATGATCCCGGCGATCCGCACAATATCTTTACGGAAGAATACCTGCTGCTCGGCGAGCTGCATGTTGAGACGGAACAGGGTGAAACCGTCATTGTAACGGACGAAACCTGGCAGTGCGCGCCTTCGCCGCTGACCTTCGGCAGTATTTACGACGGCGAACGCTATAACGCCGCGCTGGAGATTGAAAACTGGGCCTCTCCGGCCTGTACCTATGCGGACTGGCAGCCGGTTAAAATCAACACGGAGACAAAGCTCGGCACGTTCAGCGCGCGGCTTTCCCTGCCGGTCATGGCAAAGCACAAGATCACACCGAAGGTGATCACGACACCGAAGAACGAGCTTGTGCTCGATCTCGGGCAGAACATCACCGGATGGCTGACCTTCACGGCGGATCTGCCCGCAGGCTGCGAGCTGCGCGTGCAGTTTGGTGAGCTGCTGCAGGATGACTGCTTCTACCGCGACAATCTGCGCACCGCGCTTGCGGAATACCGCTATATTTCAAACGGCAGAAAGGCGTTTGTCCGTCCGATTGCAACGTTCTACGGCTTCCGCTTCGTCAAGTTCTCGGGCGTTGAGACGCTCGACGGCATCACGGATATCGAGGCGTGGGCGATGTATTCCGACCTTGAGCAGACCGGCGAGATCGTGACGGCAAATGAAAAGGTAAACCGTCTGTACTGGAACGCCGTCTGGAGCCAGCGCGATAATTTCCTCGATGTGCCGACCGACTGCCCGCAGCGCGACGAGCGCATGGGCTGGACGGGCGACGCGCAGGCCTTCTGCCCGACGGCAAACTACAACATGGACTGCGAAGCGTTTTATACGAAGTACAGCCGGGACCTGCTCGAGGAGCAGAAGATCATGGACGGCAAGGTTCCGGACGTTGCACCGGTGATGGTCAGCCGCAGAGCCGGCGAGCAGCATCCGATGCTCTCCGCGGGCGGCGGACACTGCGGCTGGTCGGACGCCGCGGCCATTGTGCCGTGGGAGACGTATCTTGCGACCGGCGACAAGGCAATGCTAGAAAACGGCTATGAGAGCATGAAGCTCTGGGCGGACTGGATTTACCGCTACGACGAGGCGCACGGCGCGACGCGTCTCTGGCTCGGCCTTGAATTCCACTTTGCGGATTGGCTCGCGCTGGACGGCCCGGAGTCCGGCTTTAATCCGGAATCGGTGCTTGGCGGCACAGATACAACCTTCCTCTGCTCCGCGTATTACTATAAGTCGACGATGTGCGTGGCAAATGCGGCGCGTGCGCTCGGCAAAACCGCCGATTATGAAATCTATAAAAAGCGCGCCGATCAGATTCTCGACGCAATCCGCCGTGAGTATTACACGCCGGGCGGTCTCTGCGCGGCGTCTACCCAGACAGGCAACGCAATTTCGCTTTCGTTCGGCCTTGCACCGGAATTTGCGCGCGAGAAAATCACAAAGAGCCTGCGGAGTCTGCTGGCATGGAACAGAATGCACCTCAAGACCGGCTTCCTCGGCACACCGGTGCTCTGCCGCGCGCTGTCCGACAACGGCGCGAACGAGGACGCCTATACGCTGTTCCTCAACGAGGACCTGCCGAGCTGGCTGTATGAGGTCAGCATGGGCGCGACGACGATCTGGGAGCGCTGGAATTCCGTCAATCCGGACGGTAAGGTCAGCGGCATCGGCATGAACTCGATGAACCACTACGCGTACGGCGCGGTGTTTGAGTGGGTCTATAAAAACGTCTGCGGCCTGAATCCGGTGCAGGATTACCCGGGCTTCAAGCGCGCGGTGCTGCGCCCGCAGCCGGATAAGCGCCTCGGTGCGGCAAAGGCGATGGTGAACACCGCCGCCGGTTATTACGAGAGCGGCTGGAAATATGACGGCGACAAGGTCACCTATACGTTTGTCGTACCGTTTGACGCCGAAGCCGAGCTGATTCTGACCGATACGGAAGGCAAAACCGTCCGCCGCACACTGACCGCCGGCACGCATACCTTCACGCTCTAAGGAGGAAACGATGACCATTTTGGATCTGCTGCCGGAGCACCGGCATGAAAAGTGTACGCCGAAACGGCTGGAGAAGCGGCTCTCGGAGCTTGCCGCGGATATTCGGGAGAAAGGCGTGCGGTATCACAACGGGCGGCTGGTCGTGACGGGCTATGCGTATCACGAGCTGTACGATTGGGATATGTATTTTGAAAACCTGTTCCTGTCGTATCTCGGCAAGGCGGACTTCTGCCGGAACAATGTCGAGATGTTCCTCGACGAGCAGCATGAATCCGGCTTTATTGCGCGCACGATGGGACTTTGCTACCCGAAACCGCGCCATCACTTCAAGCCCTTCCTCGCGCAGACCGCGCTGCTCGGCTGCCGGCAGGAGCAGGACTTCCGCTGGCTGGACGGCAAATACTATGAAAAGCTGAAAAAGTATCTGGAATACTGGTTCTGGCACTGTGACAGCGACAAAAACGGCCTGTGCTTCTGGGACGGCTCCGACCACAGCGGCATGGATAATCAGGCGCTGCGGCTCGGTTACGACGGCGTGATGGAATTTGAAGGCGTTGATCTCAACGTCTACCTTGTCCGCGAGCTTCGGGCAATGGCGCAGATCGCGGCGGAACTCGGAAAACCGGAGGAAGCGGCTGCGTTTGACGCGCACGCCGCGCGTCTGGCCGCGCTGATTGACGAAGTTTTCTGGGATGAGGAAACCGGGTTTTATTACGACCGCAGCGAAAAGACCGGCCGGCTGAACCGTGTGAAGTGCATTTCCGGCTTGCTGCCGCTTTGGCTCGGCACGATTCCCGCCGAGCGCGCCGAGCGGCTGGTACGGGAGCATTTGCTGAACCCGGAGGAATTCTGGCTGCCGTACCCCGTCGCAACCTGGGCGAAAAATGAAAAGGGCTACTATCAGGAGCGCCGCGGCGGCGAGTGCACATGGATGGGCGCGACGTGGATTCCAACGAATTACATGGTGATGCACGGCCTGCTTCTGCACGGCTATCGGGAAGAAGCGCAGGCCATCGCAGACAAAACCTTTGAGATGATGATGCTGGAAAGCACAACGCGCGAATATTACAATGGCGAAACCGGCGTGGGACAGGGCATGTGCCCGTTCTGGGGGTGGAGCTCGCTCGGATATATCATGTCTATGGAAGCACGCTCCGGCTACGACCCGTCGGATCTCACGCGCCGCACGTTCCGCAGGTTTGACGAAGTGGTGTTTTGAAGCTTCAAATACCGGATAAAAAAGGAAAAGGACACCGTTTTGGGCGGTGTCCTTTTCCTTTAAGGTGTGGATTTATTGAAAAACTCGTACTCAAAATTCACACGCCGAAAACGGAAAACGACCGATTCCGACTACATTTATGATACTACCGGGCAGTCGGACTTGTCAAGAAAACTTAGGAAAAAACTGGGTTTTTAAATGTAAAACTTTCGGCAGAAAAAAAGGCGCTTTTTGTGATTTTGATACAAGCGTATCGATACATCAGGCACGGTTCTTTTCCACGACGGCAAGAATCTTTGCGCGCAGCCGTGCGGCGGCGTTTTCGGGATCCGCATTCTTCATGATGGCGGAAACCACGGCAATGCCGGCAATCGGGCTGTCGTTCAGTACATCCATATTGTCCGCGTTCAGACCGCCGATCGCAACGACCGGAATCGGCACGGCGCGGCAGACATCGTTCAGCCGGGAAACCGGCGTGAAAATCGTTTTGACCTTTGTGGTCGTCGGAAAGATTGCGCCGGTGCCCAGATAGTCTGCGCCGCCCGCATAAGCTTCAAGCGCTTGCTCCACGGTTTTGGCTGTGGCGCCGACGATTTTGTCCGGCCCCACAAGACGCCGCGCGTCGCGAACCGGAAGATCGCTCTGCCCGACGTGGACGCCCGCCGCGTCGCAGGCGAGGGCGACGTCCACGCGGTCGTCGATGATGAGCGGAACGTCATAGCGGTCGCAGACGGCCTTTGTAAGGCGTGCAAGGCGCAGATAATCGCGCCCGCCGCGCTCCTTTTCGCGGAGCTGTACGAGCGTCACGCCGCCCTTGCAGGCACTTTCGACGATGGAGAGAAACTCCTCGTCGGTGCGGCCGGTGCTGTCGGTGACAAAATAAAGCGTAGGATCAAACTGCATACGGAATCTTTCCTTTCGTCAATGGATGCGCAGCAGACGGTCAAAGTCACCGTCCGAAAGCGTGGAGAGCCGGTCAATCAGGTGCATGTGGAAGGTGCCAAGCTCGGGTGTATCCGTAAGCTCGCCGCAGATGCCGAGCGTGGACACGGCGAGCAGAGCGGCGGTGAACGGCTCGCACACCGCGCTGTATGCGGCGCTGAGCGCGTGCACAACGCAGCCGGTGCCCGTTACGAGCGCAAGACGCGCCGTGCCGTTTTCACAGAATACGGTTTGCTCGCCGTCCGTCACAATGTCGGTTTTGCCGGTCACAAGCACAACATTCTGGAGTGTTCGAGCAAGCCCGGCAGCGATTTCAGCGGTCTCCGCCGTGTCCGCACGGAGCACATCGATGCCGCGGCTTTCAAAATGCGCGCCCGCAATCGCGCGGATTTCCGCATCGTTGCCCTTTAGAATATCGGGGCAGGCGGTGCTGAGCAGGTCGTGCGTCAGCGTTCGGCGCAGCGCGCTGCAGGTAACGCCCACCGCATCAAACGAAACGGGGATGCCGCAATCTTTTGCGGCGGCGGCGCTTTTCAGAATCGAGGTGCGGCGCGCGTCGGTGATGTTTCCGATGTTCACGCCGAGCGCCGAGGAAAGGCGGGTGATTTCCTCCGTTTCGTCAGGATGCTCCGCCATAATCGGCTTCGCGCCGACGGCAAGGATCGCGTTTGCGCAGTCGTTGATGGCAATCGGGTTGGTGATGCAGTGGATGAGGGGCGCCGCAGCGCGCAGATCATTTCGCGCTATCAGCAGCGCTTTTCTTAGTGTGCTTGTCATAGACCTTTGCTCCCAAATCATGCTGGAATTTCGCGAGCAGGCCGTTCCGGCTCAGCGCGAGCAGAAAAACGAACGCAATGGAGCCGCCGATGAGCGTGCCGCCGATGAAGGACGGAATATAAAAAGCCCAGGTCAGTCCCTCGCGTCCGACCAGAAAGGTCATCACCGGATACGAAGCCAGCGCGCCGAGAATACCGGTGCCGAAAACCTCGCCGAGTACGGCGCAGAGGATCTTGCCGCCGGACAGCCGGTAGAAAACGCCGGACAGAAACGCGCCGAATACCGCGCCAGTCAGCGCGAGCGGCGGAATGCCCATCAGCGTCATGCGGATGATGCCGATCAGTGTCGCGCAGAGCAGGGAATACCACGGGCCAAGCAAAACGGAGCAGACAATGTTGATGAGATGCGCCATCGGGCACATACCCTCCACGCGCAGAATCGGCGAAATGACAACGCCGATGGCGACCAGCATAGCCAGCATGACCATTTTGAGGATGTGTTCTTTTTTCATTGTTTTTTACCTCTCTCTATATAAGCTCTTTCGGTTCCGAGCCTGTGCGGAGAGGCATACAGCGATGGCGTGCCGCAGAGCATCAGCCCTGAAACCGAGGCGGTCGAAGCTCAATTGCTTCCTCTCAATCCGAAACACGGAGTCCCATCGCTATATCAAAGCATTCCGGCGCTGCGGGTCGGGCGCTCCCCCGCCCCGCAGCCAGCTAAAACCGTGCCGGAAGCTGAATTTTTGTCGGTTTGAAGTATAACACAGAAAAAGCCGGTTTGCAACGGTTTTTCGCTTATTCTGTGCTTTCTGTCACAACTGAGGACTTTTTTGCAGCGCAGGATTCTTTTGAGGCGCGCCTTGGGGCTGCCCCACTGAAAAACAATCGGATTGTCCGGCCGAAAGGCGCAAGAGTGCCCCGGCGTAATGACCGTGTGGTCCGCGCGGAAAGTGCGCGTCTCATGCGGCGATTGTCAGAAAAAATCCCCACGGGAGTTATTTCCCGTGGGGCTGTGGCTCTGTTTGGATTAGCGCTTCCCACTCGGCCCTGTGCTTCTCCCACCATGCGGGGAAGTTGGGGTCTTTCGGGGAGAGGGTGAGGTTGATAAATGGGACATAAGCATAATCACCAGATGAAATTCTTACAAAAGAATTAAATAAGTGATTTGCATATCCCAAATGTAAAAATGAAAGTATGATTCCTGAATCTTGTGTCCATAGCTCTCCATGGTAGTTCACTGCAACAGAACTGAGGGTAAACTCATGCCTTGAACTTCTGACATCTCGCAGCTGCCCGAAAAGATAATCAATATTTTTTTCGTTTTTCAAAATTTGTGCTTTATCAAATACAACCGGTTCAGAATCTTTAGGAAAACCGTTCTTTTGTGAAAATAAGATTGGACCGACTAGGTCTTTAGAATCTTCCGTCGCCAGGCACCGGTTGAAGATGGCCTTGACATTGTCTTCGTTCAAATCCAGTTCCGCATATTTTTTGGCTTCGGCCAATTTCTGTTCCAGCGTGGAAACAGCCTTTTTCGCTTCGCTGGTGCCAAGCTGTTTGGCATAGTCCAGTGCTGTTTGACATTCGGAAACACCGGGCATCTCCATTTTGGCCGTCAGCCGCACAAAACCTGCCATGCCGTCCTTGTCGCCATTCCGGGCGGCGATTTCATAGTGGCGGTGAGCCATACCGTCCTCGGCCACTTCCACTCCGCAACCATGTTCATACATCCAGCCCATAGCCGCCTGCCCGTCGGGATAATCGTTCTTATTCGCGCCGATAGCCCTGCAAACCCGACGCAGGAGCGCATACGTCCCGTCATAGTCCCCGGCCCTGAACAGCTCCATACCTTTCTGATACCGCTCCTCCGGTGAAAGGTCATCCCCGGGTTTGGGAACGGAAGGCTTTGTGAGATTCTTACGGTTCTCCTCGGCCTCTATATTATGGCGTATCTCAGCAATCAAATTATCCGCTTTTTCTGCACCGACTGCTTTTGCTTTTTCTGCCCAGCGAAGCGCCTCGATTAAGTCTTTCGTTACGCCGATTCCCCGCTCATAGAAAATGGCAAGGTTGAAGCAAGAACTCCCGTAGCCCTGTTCCGCCGCTTTTCGATACCATTCCGCCGATTTTTTCTCGTCCTTTTCCACGCCGTCCCCGCGGTAATAAAGCAGTGCCAGGCATTCTTGGGCACGGGCCATACCTTTTTCGGCCAGTTGGCGCCAGATTTGAACAGCAGCAGCATAATTCTTTTCCGCATATGCCCTGGCACCCTCATTGCAGAGTTCCTCATCTGTTTTGGCCTTCGGAGCAGGCTTGGGGTCGGACTTGGGTGTGGTATTTTTGGGCTGTGCCGCCTGTTTTTGCAGGGCCTGTATCTGCCTAATGAGTTTATCTGCTTCTCGGGACTTGTTCTCTTTTGCCAGCTTCGCCCAGGCTAAGGCTTTGTCCAAATCCTTTTCCGTACCCTTCCCCTGTGCGTAACACACAGCGGCGTTATAGCAGGCATCGGGATGCCCCAAGTTCCCGGCTTTAACAAAATTCTCTAAGGCGGTCTTGTGATCGCCCTTTTCTGTGGCCCGCATCCCGGCTTGGAAAGCCAGACCTTTTGTGAACAGTCCCACAACGCAATCCCCCTAACGCGCCAGGCGGCGCAGTTTTTCGATATTTGTATTATACTTTATTTTTAGGTTTTTCGCAAGGCGTGAAAACGGTTTGGCGGGGAATCTGTTCCAACAAAACAGCGCGCTTCCGTACAGACTGATGCCTGTATGATGCGCGCTGTGAAGCGAACAGCCCGGACACCTGCATGTCCGGGCTGTTTTGTATGGATTATTTCAGCAGACGGAACCGGCCGAGGAACGGAAGCTCCTTTGCCTTGCCGGTGGCGGCATTGATGATGCCGAGAACCATCAGCACGACGAAGATCAGGCCGATGAGACTTGCCGCGGCGGAGAAGGTGTTCGGAATGAACGCAAGGAAGCCGCCGAAAATCAGATCCAGCACCCGGGTGATAATCCGCGTCACAATGGAATACGCCGCGGAGACAAGCAGAAGCAGCAGACCCTGATTCGCATGGAAGCGCGCAAAGTAGGAATTGCGCGCGCCGAGAATCGGAACCAGTATCAGCAGGCCGATATAGGAGAAAACGGCGAAAATCCGGTTGTCCGCGATGTCGCGCGGATCATACTGCGCCGTGTAGTCGGCGCCGTCGGTTGTAACGGTTGAGGCGCCGCAGGCGGGGCAGCGGATGGCATGGTCGGGTACGGCATTGCCGCAGTTTTTACAAATCATTTGCAGGACTCCTTTTCCAAATCTTGTATCTGACATTATAGCGGTTTTTTGCGCAGGATGCAATGCTTCGATAAAAAAGTCAGAGAAATTTTAAAATTTGCTTGACAAAAAGGTTCCCCTGCGCTATAATAAACACCGTTCCGAACAAACCGAATATGCGGACGTAGCTCATCCGGTAGAGCGCCACCTTGCCAAGGTGGAGGTAGCGAGTTCGAGCCTCGTCGTCCGCTCCATGCAAATGCGCTTTTGTTATCATACAGAAGCGTATTTTTTGTTTGCCGGAAGCTGCGTGCGCTTTGCCGCAGTGTCAGGTATGGGCGCTTGCAGATGCAGACGCTCATTTTTTTACTGAAAAAACTGAAGGTCTGCGGCGGCTCTCCTGCAAAAAACACGCTGGTGCGCCGGATGAAAGGTTGATTTTTTTGGCGGATGGTGATATTATATCTCCATGTGTACGCACTTTTGGGTGCCGCACGGTAAATTTTTTTGGAAAGGCGTGAGCGGATGAGCAGAACGATTACGGTAATCTGCGGACATTACGGCTGCGGCAAGACGAACCTCGCTTTAAACCTCGCGGTGGAAGCGGCGCAGAAGGGGCGCCGCAGCGTGATCGTCGATATGGACATCGTCAACCCGTACTTCCGCTCGTCGGATTACGGCGGTTTCCTGAGCGCGCACGGCGTGGAGCTGATTGCTCCCGTTTTTGCGAACACAACACTGGATACGCCGGTTCTGCCGCCGGAGATCTATTCGATCTTCAGCATGGAGGATGCGGATATTTTCATCGACGCGGGCGGAGACGACGTCGGCGCAACGGCGCTCGGCCGGCTGAGCCGGGAGCTTTCGGCGTCGGGCTATGAGATGCTCTACGTCGTCAACCGCTACAGAATTCTCTCCACAAAGCCGGAGGAAACGCTGCCGCTTCTGCGCGAGATCGAGTTTGCCTCGCATCTGAAGGCGACGGCGGTCGTGAACAATTCGCATCTCGGCGTGGATACGACGGCGCAGACGGTGCTGGATTCCGTGGATTTCGCGCGGGAATCGGCGCGACTATGCGGCCTTCGGCTGCTGTATTCGACAATTCCCGATTTTGCGGCCCCGGGCGAGCTGCCCGAAGGGCTGAGAATCGTCAGAAGATATGTGCACTTCGTCTGGGAAGACGAACCCGATTTTTAAAGGAGGAAACAAGATGGCAAGGATTATTGTGGACGAAAAGGTGTGCAAGGGCTGCTCCATGTGCATCCATGCTTGTCCGAAGAAAATCATTGCGCTGGCCAAGGACCGGCTGAACGCGAAGGGCTATCACCCGGCACAGCTTGTCGATGAGGCGGCCTGCGTGGGCTGCGCGGCATGCGCGACCATGTGCCCCGATACGGCCATTACAGTTGAACGCTAACAGGGAAAGGAATGAAACAATTATGGCAGAAAAGGTTTTGATGAAGGGAAACGAGGCGCTTGCCGAGGCTGCTATCCAGGCGGGCTGCCATCATTTCTTCGGTTATCCCATCACGCCGCAGACAGAGCTTGCCGCATATATGGCTAAGCGTATGCCGAAAATCGGCGGTACATATTTACAGGCGGAGTCGGAAATCGCGGCTGTCAACATGGTGCTCGGCGCATCGGCGGCGGGCGTCCGCGCGATGACCTCCTCCAGCTCGCCCGGAATCAGCCTGAAGGGCGAGGGCATCTCGTATATGGCCGGTTCGGATCTCCCGGCCGTCATCATCAACGTGCAGCGCGGCGGCCCGGGTCTCGGTGGCATTCAACCGTCTCAGGCGGACTACTGGCAGGCGACCAAGGCGCTCGGCCACGGCGACTTCCAGATTCTCGTTTTCGCGCCGTCCACAGTGCAGGAGATGGTCAATCTCGTTTCCGATGCGTTTGACAAGGCGGATCAGTACCGCATGCCCGCGATGATTCTTGCGGACGGCATGCTCGGCCAGATGATGGAGCCGGTGGAGCTTCCCGAGAAGAAGGAACAGACGGCGATTGAGAAGCCGTGGGCTGCCTGCGGCCACGAGGGCAAGCGCAAGCACAACATCGTCAACTCGCTTTATTTGACCCCGAACGCACTCGAGAGCCTCGTCCGCGAGCGCTATGAACGCTACGAGACGATCAAGGCGAACGAGCAGCGCGCGGAAGAATACCGCACGGAGGACGCCGATGTGATCGTTGTCGCCTACGGCGCATCGAGCCGTGTGGCGCGCAGCGCGGTCAACAAGGCGCGCGAGGAGGGCCTGAAGGTCG
>JBJEOO010000035.1:0-3998 GCA_051880755.1 Hominenteromicrobium sp. | reverse complement strand
CGTGAAGGAGCGCGGCGTAACCGATCCGAATCAGATCATGGATCTGCTGCGCGAGGTCGTGGCGGAAATGATCGACGGCGACAACGCGCTGCATCTCGATACACAGCCGTCCGTGATTCTCGTAATCGGCGTCAACGGCGTCGGCAAGACAACCACCATCGGCAAGATCGCCTCCCGCCTGAAAAAAGAGGGGAAATCGGTCATCCTCGGCGCGGCGGATACATTCCGTGCGGCGGCGATCGAGCAGCTTGAGGTCTGGGCGGAACGCGCCGGCGTGCCGATTATCAAGCATGCGGAGGGGGCGGACCCGGCAGCCGTTGTATACGATACGATTGCGGCGGCTAAGGCGCGCCATGCCGACGTCGTGATCTGCGACACGGCGGGCCGTCTGCACAACAAGAAAAACCTGATGGACGAGCTTTCCAAAATCTCGCGCATCATTGATAAGAGCCTGCCGGGCTGCAGCAAGGAGGTGCTCCTTGTGCTCGACGCGACCACCGGACAGAACGCGGTGAATCAGGCGCGTGAATTCAAGGAGGCAGCCGGGCTGACGGGCATTGTGCTCACGAAGCTCGACGGAACGGCGAAGGGCGGCGTGGTGCTGGCGATCCGTGAGGACCTCGGCCTCCCGGTGAAATTCATCGGTGTCGGCGAGCAGGTGGATGATCTGCAGCCGTTCGACGCGCAGGATTTTGCCCGCGCGCTGTTTGAGCGTCCGGAGCAGTCATGAGACTGGCGGTTTTTTCGGATATTCACAGCAACCATCTGGCGCTCGAAGCCTGCTTCAGAGAGGCGGAGCGCCGCAAAGCGGAAATGTGGATTTTCCTCGGCGATTATGTTTCCGACTGTGCCTACCCGCACAAAACGATGGAGCTGCTCTATAAAGCCAAAAAGGAGCACGACTGCCGTTTTGTGAAGGGCAACCGGGAAGAGTATATTCTGGATCATCACAGAAACGGCAGCGACTGGAACTATAACGCCACAAGCGGTTCGCTGCTCTATACCTATGAAAACATGACGGCTGACGATCTCGCGTTTATCGATGCGCTGCCGGTCACAGACGTCATCCGGCTGCCCGGCCGTGATGTGATCCGCATCTGCCACGGCGCGCCCTATAAGACGCGCGTGCTTTTGGAGCCGGGCAACGGCATGGCGGCGCGCGTGCTGCGCGATATGGAAGAACCGGTGCTGCTCGGCGGCCACAGCCACAAGCCGTTTTTTGAGCGTGCCGAAGGCAAGCTGTATGTCAATCCCGGCTCGGTCGGCGTGCAGACCTGCGGCTCGGTAGAGAGTGAAATGGCGTTTTTGGAATCGGACGGCCAAAGCTGGAGCCCGCAGCTTGTGCGCGTGCCGTACGACAACGCGGCGGCGGCGCAGGAGCTGGAGGAATCCGGTCTGCTGCACAAATCGTCCGTCTGGGCGCCCGCAATTGCAAAGCAGCTTGTCACAGGGGAAAACCTCGCGCTGTTCTGCCTGCTGCATGCGGAAAAGCTCGCAGAGGGCGGCGCCGTCACAAATGCGCACCTCCGGCAGGCGGCGCGCGAGCTGGGCGTTCTGTAAGGAAAGGAGATACATCGATATGGATATGATTATTGCAACACACAACAAGCACAAGGTGGAGGAATTCAGCCGCATTCTGGCGCCGCTCGGCGTCAGGATCCGCACGGCGGAGCTGACCGAGGCGGAGGAGACCGGCACGACATTCAGCGAGAACGCCTGGATCAAGGCGAAAGCCGCGTGCGACGAAACCGGTCTGCCGTGCATCGCGGACGATTCCGGCCTGTCCGTCGATGCGCTGAACGGCGAGCCGGGCGTGTATTCCGCGCGTTACGCCGAGGAGGGTCAGCGGAAAAAGACGGTGCTCGAAAAGCTCCAAAATGTGCCGGAGGAAAAGCGCGGCGCGCATTTCACCAGCGCGATCTGCTGTGTTTTTCCAAACGGCGACGTGCTTGAGGCGCAGGGCTGCTGCTATGGCCGCATTGCGCACGAATGCCGCGGCACAGGCGGATTCGGCTATGATCCGATTTTCATCTGCACGGAGGAGGGCTGTGCGGGCAAAACCTTCGGTGAAGCGACGGCGGCGGAAAAGGACGCCGTGAGCCACCGCGGCAAATCCCTGCGGCTGTTTGCGGAAAAGCTTGAAAAGTATCTTAAAAATAAGGAAGGGTAAAATTATGCTGACAAGTAAGCAGAGGGCTTATCTTCGCGCGCTCGCCGTTCAGGAGGACACGATTCTGATGATCGGCAAGGGCGGTATCGACGCGGATGTGACCAAGCAGGCGGCGGACGCGATTTACAAGCGCGAGCTGATCAAAGGAAAAGTGCTTGAAACGGCGCCGGTTTCCGCCCGTGAGGCGGCGGATGCGCTGGCCGCGGAGACCGAAAGTGAGGTCGTGCAGGTCATCGGTTCAAAATTTGTGCTCTATAAGCGCCATCCGAAAGAGCCGAAAATCGTGCTGCCGCGTGTGAAAAAAGCGTAAACGGAGGCATTTTCGTGAGAACGGGCATTTATGGCGGAACGTTTAATCCGATTCATCTGGCGCATGTCCGGCTGCTTCGGGAATTCGCCCGGCGGCTGTCCCTTGACCGGCTGATCCTGATCCCGACCGGCACGCCGCCGCATAAGGCGGCGCATCAGCTCGCATCCGGCGCTGACCGGCTCGAGATGTGCCGGCTGGCATCAGCGGACATCGCGGAATGTCCGGTCGAAGTGTCGGAGCTGGAGGTTCGGCGCGAGGGCAGAAGCTATACGGCGGATACGCTGGAGACGCTGCGCGCGCAGTACCCGGGGGACGAGCTGTTTCTCCTAATGGGCGAGGATATGTTCATGACCGTCGAGCGCTGGTATCATCCGGAGCGCATTTTCCGTGCGGCGGTGATCTGCGCCGCCCCGCGTGATTACGGCAGCTTTCGGAGCCTTGTGCGGCACGGTGAAGCGGTGCGGCAGGCATACCCGTCGTTTAGCTTCATCATTCAGAATATCCCGTATCTGCCGGTATCGTCCACCGAGGTCCGCGCGCGTCTTGAATCGGGCGGGGAGCTTTCGGATCTTGTGCCGGCGTGTGTGGAGCAGTATATTCGGGAAAGAGGGCTTTATCAACCGTGAAAAAGAAGGAAAAAGAGGAATACATCAGAATCATCCGGCCCATGCTTTCGGAGAAGCGCTTTGAGCATTCGCTGAATGTGGCGCAGGAAGCCGTGAAGCTGGCCAAGAAATACGGGGCCGATCCGGAAAAGGCGGAGACGGCCGGCATCCTGCACGATATTTTAAAGGATACACCTTCTGAGAAACAGTTGAAAATCATCTCGGACTTTGGTATAATCATGAATGATGTCGAGCTTTCGGCCAAAAAGTTCTGGCATGCAATCGGCGGTGCGGTCTATATCCAAAGCGTGCTCGGAATCCGGGACGAGGAGATCATCGATGCCGTGCGTTACCACACGACGGGCCGCAACAATATGACGCTGCTTGAAAAGGTGATTTTCATTGCCGATTTCATCTCCAAGGACCGGGATTATCCCGGCGTGGAGGATATGCGGAAAACGGCATATAAAAATCTGGACAAGGCCATCGTGGAGGGAATCGCGTTCACCATTACGGAGCTTGCGCGGAACCGGGATCCCATCGTGCCGGATACCATCGATGCGTATAACGACGCCGTGTGGGCGGTCCGGCACGGAAAAAGCTGAAAGCGGATGCGCGCTTCGCGCAGAAAGGAAAGTGGTCATAGCATGGATTCTTTAACGCTTGCCAAAACCGCAGCGGGTATTCTCGATGCGAAAAAAGCCGACCATATCAGTGTGATCCGGATCGCGGGCGTTTCCTCGCTCGGCGATTATTTCGTCATAGCAAACGGTACGAGCAGCACGCATGTGCATGCGCTTGCCGATGAGCTGGAGGAAAAGCTGAAGGAACAGGGCGTGGCGCCGGCCCGCGTGGAGGGCTACCGCTCGAATTCCTGGATTATTCTGGATTACGATGAGGTTGTGGTGCATAT
>JBJEOO010000034.1:0-4006 GCA_051880755.1 Hominenteromicrobium sp. | reverse complement strand
CTGCACGATTTCTACGGTCATCGGTACGCGTGACAGCATCATGACCTACCTGCTGCACAAGGGACTGGAGCCGAAAATGGCGTTCAAGATCATGGAGATCACCCGTAAGGGCAATGCGAAAAAGCTCTTTACGCAGGAGCATATCGCCGCCATGAAGGAGCACAATGTGCCCGACTGGTACATTGAGTCCTGCTATAAGATCAAATACATGTTCCCGAAGGCGCACGCCGCGGCCTATATGATCGCGACACTCCGCCTCGGCTGGTATAAGGTGCACCGCCCGGTGGAGTATTATGCGGCATACTTCACGGTGCGCAGCGAGGATTTCGACGGCGCGACGGCCGTGCAGGGCAAAGCAGCCGTTCAGCGGCGCATGAAGGAGCTGGAGACAAAACAGAAGGAACATCAGGCCACCGCCAAGGAGGACGCTGCGTACGCAACGTTCCAGATTATCAATGAAATGCTGGCGCGCGGCATCGAGCTGCTGCCGGTCGATCTCAAAAAGTCGCATGCCAAGAAGTTCCTCGTGGAGGACGGCAGAATCCGCCTGCCTTTCTCGTCGCTTTCGGGCGTCGGCGAAGCGGCGGCAAACAGCCTTTATGAGGCGTGTCAAAGCGGTGATTTCATTTCCGTGGATGAACTGCAGTCCCGGGCCAAGGTCTCGAGCGCCGTGATTGAAACGCTGAAAAACGCGGGGGCACTTCAGGGACTGCCGGACAGCAGTCAGACGACGCTGTTTGGCTTGTAGTACAGAATGCGGCTGTATGTCCGGGCTGTCCGGATGCAGCCGCATTTTTCTTCACAAACCATTGACAGGATTGTATTTATCTGGTATTATAGCATCACATCATTTTACTAAAGTGACGCAAAGGGTGCACTTCTATGAAAAAATTCAACAAAATCACGCCGGAGGGCACAAAGGATATCCTGTTTGAGGAATGTCTTGCGCAGCGTGCGGTCAGTGAACGGCTTGCGCATGTGTTCCGCATGCGCGGCTATAACGAGGTGATTACGCCGGGGCTTGAATACTACGATGTGTTTGATGCCGAAGACGCGGCGATCCCCCAATACGAAATGTACAAATCAACGGACAATAAGGGCAGGCTGATCGTATTCCGCCCTGATCTGACGCTTCCGATTGCCCGGCTGACGGCCATGCGGCTGCAGTCGGTGGAAAAACCGGTCCGGCTTTTCTACAACCAGCCGGTGTACCGGAACCGGAAGGATCTTTCCGGGCGGAGCGACGAATCGATGCAGGCAGGCATTGAGCTGCTCGGCGCTTCCGGTCTCCGGGCGGATATCGAGGTGATTACGGCGGCTGTCGACGCGCTTTCCGCCTGCACGGAGGATTTCCGTCTGGAGCTGGGCAACGCGCGCTTTTTCAAGGCGCTTGCCGATGAGCTGCCCGTCACAGCCGATCAAAAGGAAGACATCCGCCTGACGATAGAATCCAAAAATTACGCGGCGCTCGGCGATATGCTCGATGCGCTTGAGCCTTCGCTTTACACCGAGGCCATCCGCAAGCTGCCGCGGCTTTTCGGCGGCGCAGAGGTTTTCGGAGAAGCGGAAAGGTTCTGCATGGGCCATCCGGTGCTCTCCGAAACGCTGAATTATATGCGTTCGCTGTACGGCGCGCTTTCGGCGCTCGGGCTGGGCGACCGCCTGATGGTCGATTTCGGCCTTGTTCAGCGCAACGATTACTATACCGGCGTTGTATTCAGCGCGTATGTTGAAAACCACGGCGATGCGGTGCTGCTCGGCGGCCGCTACGACAATCTGCTGAAGCAGTTCGGCGCGCCCATGCCCGCCATCGGCTTTGCGGCCGATGTTGACGCGCTGGCGGCCGTGCTGCTTGACGCGGGCGGGATCGAAGCGGCGCCGACGCCCGAGGTGCTCGTTCATGCACAGCACGGCTTTGAAATCCGCGCACAGATGCTGATCCGCACGCTTACGGCGCAGGGAAAGATCTGCGAAAGCTCCGTCTTTGAAACGGCGGAGCAGGCGCGCGCGTACGCCGGACGGCGCGGTATCCCGCAGGTTATCGAACTCGGAATGGAGGCAGAGACATGAAGCCGCTCAGAATAGCATTGACCAAGGGCCGGCTCGAAAAGGACACGGTCGCCGTGCTGGAAAAAATCGGGCTGGACTGCACGCAGGTGCGTGAAAAAGGGCGGAGACTGATTCTCCCCGTCGGAAACGGTGAGATTGAGGTTGTGCTCGCAAAGGCGGCCGACGTGATCACCTATGTGGAAAACGGCGTGTGCGACCTCGGCGTTGTCGGCAAAGACACGATCATGGAAAACGGCAGTCATTTTTTCGAGATTCTGGATCTCGGCTTCGGACGCTGCCGGTTTGCGCTGGCCTGCCGGAAAGGAACGGATTTCTTCGGCGGCTACAAGGCGAAAACCGTCGCCTCGAAATACCCGAATGTGGCGCGTCAGTTCTTCGAGAGCCGCGCGATGGATGTGCGCATCATCAAGATTGAAGGCTCCGTGGAGCTTGCGCCGCTGCTCGGCCTTGCCGATGGCATCGTGGATATTGTCGAAACCGGTACGACGCTGAAGGAGAACGGCCTGGAGGTTGTGGAGACCATCGCGCAGATTTCTGCGCGGCTGATTGCCAACACCGCCAGCCTGAAAATGCGCAAGCAGGAAATCGAAGCGCTTGCGGAAAAACTGGAAAATTGTATTGCGGAAGAGAGGGAAAACGCATGATTCGGATTGCAAAAGGTGACCGCGCGTACTGCGAGGCGTTTATTCAGAGCCTGAAAGATCGCGTGAGCGAGAATGACCGGCGCGTGGAGGACAGTGTCGCCGCCATCCTGAAGGATGTGCGCGAGAACGGAGACGCGGCGGTGCGCGCCTGTTCCATGAAGTTTGACGGCTGGGTGCCGGATTCGCTGGAAATCTCAAAAGAGGAGATCGACCGCATCACGGCGGACTGCGATCCGGCGTTTCTTGCGGCTATGGAGCGCGCCGCGGAGAATATCCGCAGATTTCATACGCGGCAGAAGCAGCAGAGCCGCATCGATCCCATGCCCTCGGGCGTGATTATGGGGCAGCGCGTGCGCGGCCTGCACCGCGTCGGCGTGTATGTGCCCGGCGGCACGGCGGCTTATCCCTCCTCCGTTCTGATGAATGTAATCCCGGCCAAGATTGCCGAGGTCGGCGAAATCGTCATGGTCACGCCGCCGGGGCGCACCGGCAAGCCGGATAAGAACATTCTGGCTGCGGCAAAGATTGCGGGCGTCGACCGTGTGTTCCTGATCGGCGGCGCGCAGGCCGTGGCGGCGCTGGCGTTCGGCACGGAGAGCGTGCCGAAGGTCGATAAGGTTGTCGGCCCCGGCAACATTTTCGTTGCGACGGCGAAAAAGCTCCTGTACGGCACGATCGATATCGATATGATTGCCGGGCCGAGCGAGATTCTCGTGCTGGCGGACAGCACCGCGAAGCCGGAATTTCTCGCCGCCGACCTGATGAGTCAGGCCGAGCATGACCGCATGGCGTCCGCCATTCTGATCACCCCCGACGAGGCGCTGGCCAAAGCGACGGCGGAGGAGATCGAGCGTCAGATGACGTCGCTTTCCCGCCGCGAAATCATCCGGGAATCCATCGATCATTTCGGCGCGATCATTGTCTGCGACAATATGGACGAGGCGGTGGATTTCGCCAATGAGCTTGCGCCCGAGCATCTGGAGGTCTGCTGCGCGAATCCGCTCGAGTATATCGGGCGGCTCGATAATGCCGGCTCCGTATTCCTCGGCAACTATTCGCCGGAGCCGCTCGGCGATTACTACGCCGGCCCGAACCATGTTCTGCCGACCAGCGGTACGGCGCGGTTTTTCTCGCCGCTTTCCGTCGATGATTTCATCAAAAAATCAAGCTTCATTTACTATACGGAGGCGGAGCTTCTGAAGGCCGCCGACGATATTATCCGCATTGCAGAAACCGAAGAGCTGACGGCGCACGCCAATTCCATCGCCGTCCGCAAAAAGAAATAACAGGAG
>JBJEOO010000033.1:0-17858 GCA_051880755.1 Hominenteromicrobium sp. | reverse complement strand
GTCGATACGCTCGGCGAAAACGTCGAAATGACAAAGAAAATGGTCAAGGCGTACTGCGACGGCATGCAGACGACCCCGGGCGCCGAAAACGGATGGGGCCGTGACAGCGTCAACACCATGGTCAAGCACTGGCCGGGCGGCGGCACGGGCGAGGGCGGACGCGACGCGCACTATGCCTTCGGCGAATATGCCGTGTACCCCACCGATAACGCCGCGGAGCATATGAAGCCGTTTACGGAAGCGGCCTTCAAGCTGGACGGTCCCACGGAAAGCGCAGCGGCCGTCATGCCGTACTACACGGTTTCCTGGGGGCTGGATACCAAGAATGGGAAAAACGTCGGCAACTCGTACAGCGAATACCTGATTAAAGACCTGCTGCGCGAGAAATATGCGTTCAAGGGCGTCGTCTGCACGGACTGGGGCATCACGCAGGATCCCGCGCCCGTCATCGATACATTCGGCAGCCGCTGCTTCAACATGCAGGATATGACCGAGGGCGAGCGCTGCTTTGTCGCGATTATGAACGGCGTCGACCAGTTTGGCGGCAATGCGGAGACTGCGCCGATTCTTGAGGCGTACCGCATCGGCTGTGAAAAATTCGGAGAAGCGGCGATGCGCGAGCGCATGGAGCTTTCCGCCGCGCGTCTGCTGAAAAATATCTTCCAGTGCGGTCTGTTTGAGGACCCGTATCTGGATCCCGCAAAATCCGCCGAAATCGTCGGCTGCAAGGATTTCTGCGAGCACGGCTTTGACGCGCAGCATAAGTCCGTCGTTCTGCTCAAGAACCGGAACAACTGCCTGCCGCTTCAAAAGGGCCTGAAGCTCTATACGCCGCAGCGCGAGATCCGTGCCGCGAAAGGCTTTATGCGCAACGACATCCCGGCGCACACGGAGAACCCGATTGCGGATGAGATTTTGAACCGCTACGGCACGCGCGTGGAAACGCCCGAGGAGGCGGACGCCGCGGTTGTCTTTGTGGAAAGCCCGGCGTGCAACCCGTATTCCGCAGAGGATGCGGCAAACGGCGGCAACGGTTATCTGCCGATCACGCTGCAGTACCGCCCGTATACGGCGCACACCGCGCGAGAGGTCAGCATCGCGGGCGGCGATTTCCGCGAAAGCTTTAC
This sequence comes from Hominenteromicrobium sp., assembly GCA_051880755.1. GTDB lineage: Bacteria > Bacillota > Clostridia > Oscillospirales > Acutalibacteraceae > Hominenteromicrobium. Next base: position 16,731 of record JBJEOO010000033.1, on the reverse strand, counting down.
GAACCGCAGCTACCGCGGCAAAACCAATACCGCATACAACGAAGCGGATCTCGATAATATTCTGAACTGCCGCAGAGCGATGGGCGATAAGCCTGTGATTGTCTGCGCGGCGGTCAACAATCCGATGGTCATGCACGAGTTTGAACGCGAAACGGATGCGATCATCGTGGAATTCGGCGTTTCGCGCGAGGCTGTGCTCGATATTGTTTTCGGCGATTATGAGCCGACCGGCCGCCTGCCGATCCAGATGCCGAAGGACATGGAGACGGTTGAAGCGCAGAGCGAGGACCGCGCGCTCGACATGGAGCCGCATGTTGACGAAGCGGGCCATGCGTATGATTACGGCTTCGGCCTGAATTACAGCGGTGTGATTCAGTAATAACAGGAACGGCGCGGGCGTATTGCTTTCAACGCCCGCGCATTTTGTAAAAAGGGAGGCGGCTTTATGCAGAAAACAGTGGAGAGATGGGATATTTTCGAGGTCGCGGTGAGCGGGCCCGCCGACGGCAATCCGTTCACGGAGCAGCACATTACGGGCACGTTCCGCGGCAAAAACGAAACGGTTACGGCGGACGGCTTTTACGACGGCGACGGCGTGTACAAGGTGCGGTTTATGCCGTCCTTTACAGGCGATTATACCTATGAGACGGCGGGCAGCTTTCCGGGCGCCGAGACGCGCGGCGCGTTCACGGTGACACCCGCAACGGGCAACAACCACGGCCCGGTGCGCGTTGTGAATACCTGCCATTTCGCGTATGAGGACACGACGCCGTACTATTCGGTGGGCACGACGTGCTACGCATGGGCGCACCAGCCGGAGGAAACACACCAGAAGACCCTCCGGGAGCTGGACAAGGGCTATTTCAACAAAATGCGCTTCTGCGTGTTCCCGAAGCACTACATCCACAATTTCCGCGACCCCGAGACGTTCCCGTACGAGGGCACGCCGGTGGATAATTCCAACCTCACCGAGGAGAATTTCTCCTACAACGTCGATTTCTCCGGCAACAACTGGGATTTCACGCGCTTTAACCCCGAGCATTTCCGCCGCTTTGAGCGCTGCATCGCGGAGCTGCGCGACCGCGGCATTGAGGCGGACATCATCGTCATGCACCCGTACGACCGCTGGGGCTTTTCCGATATGGGCCGCGAGGCGGACGACCTGTACTGGCATTACGTCATCGCGCGCTTTGCCGCGTACCGCAACGTCTGGTGGAGCCTTGCGAACGAGTATGATCTGATGCGTGCCAAGACGCTCGCGGACTGGGAGCATTACGCCTCTATTCTCTGCGAAAAGGATCCGTACCACCACCTGCGCTCCGTGCACAACTGCATCCCGTTCTACGACTTCACGCGCCCGTGGATCACGCACTGCAGCATGCAGCGGCAGGATCTGTACCGCCATGTCGAATATACCGACGATTACCGCACGCGCTACGGCAAGCCGGTCGTCTGGGATGAAATCGCCTATGAGGGCAACATCGACATGGGCTGGGGCAATATCTCCGGCGAGGAGCTGACGCGCCGCTTCTGGGAGGCTTCGCTGCGCGGCGGCTATGCGGGACACGGCGAAACGTTCCTCCACCCGGAGGACATCCTCTGGTGGAGCCACGGCGGCGAGCTGCACGGCGAAAGCCCGGCGCGCATCCGCTTTTTGCATCAGATTCTCTGTGAAACGCCCGGCCCGGGCCTGAAGCGCGGCATGGGCATGTTCGACGAAACGGTGGGCGTGCCGGATACGATGATGCCGGACGACAGCTATGAGATCCACTATTACGGCTTCGGACGCCCGAGCTTCCGCGATTTTATGAAGCCGCAGGATAGACAGTATCGCGTGGAGGTCATCGATACATGGGAGATGACCGTCACGGACGCCGGCGTGCACAGCGGAAAATTCCGGATTGCCCTGCCCGGCAAGCCGTATATGGCAATCCGCATTACAAGTGTATAATACTTTGAAAAGAACCGGCCCGTGTTTGCATAACGGGCCGGTTCATGTTATAATCCAAATATATTTCCCAAGAGCAGAAGAGGAAGGAAGAATCACCATGAAAAAAACGATTGTACTGCTGCTTTCGTTTGTGCTTGCTTTGAGCATGACGGCGTGCAGCACCGTACAAGGATTGCTTGAAAAACCGACACCGACCCCGGAACCGACGGCAACGCCCGAGCCAACCGCAGAGCCGGAACCTGAGCCTGAGGACGAGGGCTATTACGAGTACCTGCGCAGCACGCTGCTGCCGGAGCTCGGCGCAGCGACGCTGGAGGAAGAGACTCTGCCGATGCCTTTGGCGGACAGCAATCATTGGGAAGCGAACGCCAAGACGGTAGCGGGTGTGCTCAGCGCCGATGTGCGCGATTACGACGGCGACGGCGTGCGCGATATGCTGGTGATTCTCCTGACCGAATGCCCGATGGGCGAGACGGCGCTCGGCCGGCTGATGTACGGCGAAGCGGATCCGTGTCTCGCGGCGGAAATGCGCCTGTATACATGCACGGGCGGCGCGGTCGCGCTTTCCGATACGGTCCGTGCGGTTACGGAGATGGAAGGGGCGAGCTGGGGCTCGATGGTTGTCAGTCTGCTGGAGATCGACAGCGTGCCGTATATCCGCGGCACAAGCTCGATGGAGGATCAGACGACATACGGCGCCTCTCCGACTGCGCTGTACCATGTGGAAAACGGCAAATTCGTCTTTGACTGGATGGGCGGCCGCATCGGCTGGGGACAGTCGAGCTATGAGGGCGACGTCAACGCGGATGCCGGCGCACAGGGCAATAAACTCACGGCGGAGCAGGAGCAGTGCTTCACCGGCTCAATCAACGCACTGTTTCAGAGTGAGACGGACGGAGGCACCGCGTATCTTGCCGAGGGCTTTTCGATGCTGAGTGCCGTCACGATGGATCTCGACCGGAATGCGATCGTTTACCGCGCGAAGGATTACACGCAGCTTTCCGAGATCCTCGAGCGCGGCGAAGAGACCGTAAAGGCGGAGCGCACGCCCGCGCCGACCCCGACGCCAGCCCCGGAGTATGGCGGCGCGGAAGCGGAGATCGCCGCTGTTTTGGAAGCGGTTACGGCAGCGACCGGCATCGAGCTGGAGCTGGCCGGTGAGTATGTCAATGAGCAGACGCATATGGCGCAGTATACAGCGCCGGAAGGCACCCTCCTGAGCCTGTGCTATGTGCTCGAGACCGGAAAACCCCAGTCTATCGGCGTATACGCAAAGGGCGACGATATGACGCAGGAATGGATTGCGCTCAAGGATGCCGTTCTGGATGCGGAATGCATTGGCTTTGACCCGGATAAGGTCGAAAAATTCCACGGGGATTGCGGTTTCCGGTTTAGCTCGCCGGAGGATGCCGGTGCAGACGGCGCAACTGTGCTCGTCGGCAACGCGGTCGGCTGCACGATGCTCGCGCAGTGGAGCGACTAAACGATTGACAGCGCCTGCGGGACGGCGTACAATGGACGCAGAACAGACGAAAGGAAGATTTGCATTTTGGCAGACCGAAACAGACGGCGCGCGCGCCCTGCGCCGCAGCCGCAGAGACCGGCACGCCGGCCTAAAAAGAGAAAAAAGATCAATTGGTTCCGCGTGACGGTCATCACGGCGGGCCTTGCGGTTGTTGCGCTTGCCGCGCTGGGGATTCTGCAGGCAGCGGAATCGGCCGCCGTGGCGGAAAGCAGCCCGGGTGAACCGCAGACGCAGACAGACCCGGAGTTCTTTTCCACAATCAAGCCTGCGGCGGAGGATGCGGTGCAGGTTGACTCGGGCAGCGCGGAGCCGGAGCCGACATCGGCGTTTGACGGCGCGCTGTTTGTCGGAGACAGTCTGACGGCGCAGCTTGAGGATTATGTGGAACAGGGCGCGGGCAGCTCGACGGTTCTGCATGATGCGGTGTTTGTGACGTCGGATAGCTATTCATGGGCCGATGCGGCCAACGAGATCAGCGGCGGCACAGGCGGACTCCCGCTGGATGAGCAGACGGTCACGCTCAGCACGGCGATTCTGAAAACCGGCGCCCGTAAGCTGTATATTCAGCTCGGCAAGGAAGACCTGATCTATAATGACGTGACGACCGTCACGGATAACGCCAAGCGCGTGCTTTCCGCGCTGAAGCAGTCGTATCCGTCTCTGGAAATCACGGTGCAGTCCGTTACGCCGATGCTGCAGTGGATCGACTATATGGGGCTGAGCAGCCGCACGATTGCCGCGTACAATGAGGAGATGAAGGCATACTGCGCGGCGGAGGGCTTTGGCTTTGCCGATGTCGCGGCCTTCTTCGCGGACGGGTATCTGCCGGCCGAATACTGTGCCGATCCCGGACAGCTCTGCATTCATCTGAATGATGCGGGCTGCGCACTCTGGACGTCGTACCTGCTCGGGGAGATTCAGCCCGAGCCGACGCCGACACCGGAACCGGAAAATGATGCTTTGACGGATACGGGAGACGGGGACGGCGCAGATTACGGCGGAACGTAATCTATATCTTGATGGTGCGCTTATCAAACGATCTGTATATTGCGTTTGTGAAAGAAAGTTTTAAAAATCCAAAAAAATTTGAAAAAAGGGCTTGCAATTTCCGCAACGGTATGGTATTATATCTGAGCCGTCAGATGAGGCGGCAACTGAATAGTTGGTGTTGATTACAACGAGGGTCCACCTGTTCCCATACCGAACACAGAAGTTAAGCTCGCTTGTGCCGACGATACTTGGCTGGCAACGGCCCGGGACAATAGGTTGATGCCAACACAAAAAGAACCACACGAAAGTGCGGTTCTTTTTTTATGTCTGTGCCCGGAACGGGACCTGATCAATTTGCCGAATCCAACGGTGCGGAAGCGGAAAAACAAGTCAACAAACAATATTGACAGAAATGTAAATATGATGTAGAATGCACACGATACTGGAAATTCCGTGCATTCCGGATACGGAGGACAGGGGTTTCTAAGGAGGAAAGAGCATGAAAGAAACTTTGATTTGTCTTGCCATTGCGCTGATCATCGGCCTGCTGATGTCCCGACTGGCGAAGATTCTGCATCTGCCGGCCGTCACGGCGTATCTCGTCGGCGGTCTGCTCATCGGTCCGTTCTGCATCGGTGCGCTCGGCATCAACGGAATCGGCTTTAATTCGCTCGAGCAGGTGGAGGGCATGAGCATCATCACCCAGACGGCGCTCGGCTTTATCGCCTTTGCAATCGGCAATGAGTTCCGTGTCAGCCAGCTCAAGACCATGGGCCGTCAGGCCATTACCGTCGGCATTCTGCAGGCGGTCATCACAACGGTGCTGGTCGATATCGCGCTGATCGCCCTGCATTTTATCAACCCGAGCCTGATTTCCCTGCCGGCTGCCATTACGCTCGGCGCAATTGCGGCGGCCACCGCGCCGGCGGCCACGCTGATGGTTGTGCGGCAGTATAAGGCGGATGGTCCGCTCACAAAGCTTCTGCTGATGGTCGTCGCCATCGATGACGCGGTCGGCCTTGTGCTGTTCTCCGTCTCGTTCGGCATTGCAACGGCGCTGGAAAAGGGCAGCGTCAGCATCATCAGCGTCGTGCTGGAGCCGATTATCGAGATCGTTCTTTCCCTTGCGCTCGGCGCGCTGGCGGGCATTCTGCTCAACTGGCTGGAGACTTATTTCCATTCCCGCAGCAAGCGTCTTTCTCTGACGGTGGCTTTCGTTCTGATGACCGTCGGCATCTCTCAGGTGCACTTTGAAATCGCCGGCGTAAACTGCGGCTTCTCGCTGCTGCTCGTCTGCATGATGACCGGCACCGTGTTCTGCAACATCTGTACCGCTTCCGAGGAGCTGATGGATCGTCTGGACCGCTGGACCGGCCCGATCAACATTCTGTTCTTCGTGATTTCCGGCGCGGAGCTTGACCTCAAGATTCTGAGCAATCCGCTCGTGCTGCTCATCGGCGTCATCTATATCATCTTCCGCTCGGCAGGCAAGATCAGCGGTTCCTACCTGAGCTGTATGTGGACAAAGTGCAGCGCGAATATCCAGAAGCACCTCGGCATCACGCTGCTGCCGCAGGCGGGCGTTGCGCTCGGCATGGCGCTGACGGCCACCGCATTGGCGGACGGCGGCATCGTGCGCAATGTCGTGCTCTTCTCCGTCCTCGTTTACGAGCTGATCGGTCCGTCGCTCACGAAGCGTTCCTTGCTTGCTGCCGGCGAAATCAGACCGGAAGGCAAGACGAGCGCGAGAAGCGAAAACAAGCCGAAAGAACCCGTCAGCCTCAAGGGCTAAGCGTTGTATATCTGAAAATCAAGGCGTGCAGAGCCGCGGTTCTGCACGCCTTTTTCTTGCGTTCGGCAGTGGGCTGTGCTACAATTTCCACAAGGAAGTGAAAGGATGTGGAAATATGCGCGTGGTCATCGCGATGGATTCATTCAAGGGGAGCCTGTCGTCTTTGGAGGCGGGTCAGGCGGTAAAAACGGGGGTTCTCCGCGCTTTTCCGCAGGCGGAAACGGAGATCTGCCCGCTTGCGGACGGCGGAGAAGGCACGGCCGCGGCGCTGACGGCAGGGCTTTGCGGCGAAACGGTGCGCGTCACGGTGACGGGGCCGCTCGGCGCGCCGATTTCATGCGCATATGGAATCGTGGGTGATCTTGCCGTCATTGAGATGGCGGTCGCGGCGGGGCTGACGCTTGTGCCGCCGGAGAAGCGTGACCCGATGCATACGACGACGTACGGCGTGGGGGAGGTCATCCGCGATGCGGTTTCCCGCGGCTGCAGACGATTTATTCTAGGCATCGGCGGCAGCGCGACCAATGACGGCGGCGCGGGGATGCTGCAGGCGCTCGGCTTTGACCTTCTGGACGCGGACGGCAGGCCTGTCCCGTACGGCGCGGCCGGGCTTGCCAAGCTGCGGCATATTTCGGCGGAAAACGCGCTGCCGGCGCTGGAAGCCTGCACGTTCCGCGTGGCCTGCGATGTCGAAAATCCCTTGTGCGGGGAAAACGGCTGCAGCGCCGTCTACGGCCCGCAGAAGGGAGCGGACGCGGAGAGCATCTGCGTGATGGATGGCTGGCTGCGCGAATATGCGTCGCTTGCCAAAACGGTTTTTCCCGAAAGCGACGCGGCTTGCCCCGGATCCGGCGCGGCGGGCGGCATGGGCTTTGCCCTGCGCACCTTTCTCGGTGCGAGCCTTGAATCCGGCGTGCGGATTGTCATGGAGGAGACAGGGCTTGCGGAAAAAATACGCGCGGCGGATGTCGTTGTCACCGGCGAGGGGCGCATGGACGCGCAGACCGCGATGGGCAAGGCGCCCGTGGGGGTGGCACAGCTTGCGGCGCGCTGCAAAAAGCCGGTTCTTGCGTTTGCGGGCGGCATCGGCGAAGGGGCGCGCGCATGCAACGCGGCGGGCATTCTGGCCTTTTTCCCGGCCGTGCGCGGTGTGACGACGCTTGAGGAGGCCATGCAGCCGGACACGGCGGCGCGGAATCTCGCGGACAGCGCGGAGCAGGCGTTCCGCCTGCTGCAAATCAGGTTGACATAAATTCGGGAAAGGAGACGGCGGGCATGCATGATATCTGGAATCCGTGGCACGGCTGCGTGAAATGCAGCGAGGGCTGCCAACACTGCTATATGTACTTTCTGGACGGGCAGCGCGGCAAAAGCGGCGAGGAAATCTACCGCACCAAAACCGGATTCCGCTACCCGCTGAGCCGCGACCGTGCCGGCCGCTATAAGGTGCAGAGCGGCGAACAGCTTCGCGTCTGCATGACGTCCGATTTCTTTCTGGAGGAGGCCGACCCGTGGCGGCGCGAGGCGTGGGACATCATCGACCAGCGGCGCGACGTGGTATTCTTCCTTTTGACAAAGCGGCCGGAGCGTGTGGAAAACTGTCTGCCGCTCAACTGGGGCACGGGCTGGGAAAACGTGTTTTTCAACGTTACCTGCGAGAATCAGCGCCGAGCCGACGAGCGCATCCCGATTCTCCACAGTCTGCCGTTCAAGCACAAGGGCATCATGACGGCGCCGCTGATCGGCCCTGTGGAGATCGAGCGGTATCTCGCAATGGGGCAGATTGAACAGGTCATCTGCGGCGGCGAGAACTACGACGGCGCACGCCCGTGCCGGTTCGAGTGGGTGCAGTCGCTTTCCCGCCAGTGCCGCGCGTATAACGTGACGTTTTCGTTCATCGAGACCGGCACAAATTTCGTCAAGGACGGGCGGCGGTACTTCATGCCGAACAAGCGCGTGCAGAGCGAAATGGCGTATAAATCCGGCGTGTCGTTTCAGGGCAGGCCGATGCGCTTCCTGCTCGAGGACGAATACGGGGAGATTCCGCCCGAACGGCTTTACAAGCCCTATTTCGGCCCGCAGTGCAGAAACTGCGGCGGCCGCCTCACCTGCAACGGCTGCGCGAAATGCGCGCGGTGCATGGTGCTCGACTCGAAAATGCCGGTATGATTCGTAAGGAAAAAAATGGAAGCGCTGAAACCGGATGGGGTCATTCATGAATTGAAGCAGTATCCGTGTCTCTATGAAATCCTTCGGATACCGCTCGATTTCAGGGGAACAGCTTGATTTTATGCAGGCGAAGTGATAGGATAAGCACAGAAAGCGCGCGGCAGTCGGCGGCGCGGAATAGGGGCAAGGACAGTGGACAAATGGAATTTTCGGAGCGTACAAAGCGAAACAAAGAAAAGACCGGCGTGAGCCGGTCTTGATTTTTGTCGGAAATTGTCGATTACCGCTTGGGATATGGCGTCTGCACCTTGGTGCGGCCTAAAAGATAGTCGGTTGAAACGCCGTAAAAATCCGCAAGCGTCATCAGATGGTGAACCGGAATCTGCTGGATTCCTTTTTCATATTTGCTGTATTGCTGTTGTGTGGTCTGCAGCAGCTTCGCGACGGTTGTCTGGGATAAATCGCGATCTTCGCGCATATCACGCAGGCGCGGATAACAATATGGTAGATTTTCTCCCATTTCCTACACCTCCCGATTTTACATAAGGATACGTTATTATGGGAAGGTGTATCGCTTGTTACACCTGAATGGGAGTAATTTGTGTTTTTGAAAAGAGGTAATGAATATGACATTAGGACAAAAACTGCGGTTTTACCGCACGGCGGAGGGGTATTCACAGGAGGCTGTGGCTCAGGTGCTGCATATCGAGCGCAGCTCATACAGCAATTACGAGCTGGACAAAACCATACCGAATATTTATGCGCTGTTTGCCCTTTCACGGTTGTTCGGCATCACCATGGAGATGCTGGTGGATGACCGGGTTGAACCGGTCGGAGCTGAGGAGTTTCTGGCAAAGTACAAAAAAGGCGGGATTTCCTGCTCGGGACGGGTGATTGAGCATCGGCTTCACCGCCTGTATCACCGGAGAAATGCCCGCAGAAAACCCGAAGAGAAATGAAAAGGCCCCGGCGGTTTGCTGCCGGAGCCTGCGGGGCGGTGCTTATCGGTTAAGTGCGTTTTCGTCGATGCGGCGGACGAGGCCGTGCGTGTAGACGCCGAAATACTTTGTCCAGAAGCCGAGCGCCGTGGGGTTGATACTCTCGAAATCCACGCCGAGCCGCGTGATGCCCTCGCTTTGCAGTGTGCAGAGCAGGAAATCGAGCAGCGCCTGCATCGTGCCGGTGCCGCGCAGATCGGGCATGCAGTACGCGCCGCAGATGTTCAGCAGATTGGGTGCGTACGTCGCGAAATTCTCGCCGCCGACCCTGATTTCCAGAAAGGCCTTCGGCACGCCGTTCTGCTCCGCCGCAAAGAGGCGCGAGTCGCGCGTTTCGGCTTTGGCGATCTGACTTTCGATCTCCTCGGGCGGGTCGTACATGAAGCACGGGCTTTGCCCGAGATGCGCGGAAAGCGCCCGGCGCAGCGGCGCGATCTCGTGCACGCGCGCGCGGGGCAGCTCCGTCAGCGTCATGTCCGCCGGCGCGGGAATGCCCAGCGGCGTGACGGCGCGGATGGCGTCCATGCACCGCAGGCCGAAGCCGTAGGTGAAAAACGCGCGCTCGCCGTCCGTATCATGCGCGCAGAGCGCTAAGGCGTGGCTTGCCGCGCCCGCTTTCACCCATTTTTCGGCCGCCGCCTGATAGAGCCGGCGGTAAATGCGCACGCGGTTCTCCTTCTTTGCCGCGTGCCCGTGCAGCGGCGAGAATACGCCGGTGGTGTCCGGTGTCCAGAAAGCCGGGCACCAAGGGTCATAAACGCAGAGGAAGCCGGCCAGCTCGCCGTTTTCAAAAGCGGCGGCGCCCAGCCCGTTCTTTACAAAAGCGTCGAAATCGGGCAGTGCGCAGACTTCGGGCAGCGCGGGGACGGCGGCGCGCTCCTCCATGTAGTTTGCGAGCACAAGCGCCTGCGCGGCGGGAATGTGTTCCGGCAGAAAATCCGTAATCAGCATATCATAACTCCTTTTTAAATAAAAAATGCACCTCCGAAAAACAGAGGTGCAGAATTTACCGTCAGAAAGAACCGCGTGGGTGCATTTTCAGCTTGCGCGGTGCAGACGAACAGCATTGCCTCCGGTTTTCATCAAGCCCAAAGTTTTCATAAAGCTGTTCACCTGCCCTTCTGCGTTCATTGTAACAGGTGCCGGGGCGAAAGTCAAGCCCAATCGGCCATGTGCGCTGCGGCAGGGGGCATTCACATGCGCGGCTGTGTGTCCTCTCGGCCGCAGGCCGCCGCAGCGGCCGCCGCATCGCGCACATACTCGGAGAGCGTTTTGTTTTCCACGCCGACGACCGTCACGGCACAGCGGTTGACGGGAATCAGAATTTTTTTCGCGCGGCTCTCCGAAACGGCCGCTGCCATGCGCGGCGTGATTTCGCCGAGCAGCGCGTTCGCGGAAATAATACCGATCGGCCCGACAATCACATCCGCCCAGGCACTGTTGACAATCACCGGGTTCTCGCCGGTTGCCGCCGCGTCCGCGCCTGCACGGAGCATGGCGGAGGTCGCAAGGCTGTTGGTGCCGACGGCAATCAGCTCGGCGTCCGGTATGTTCTTTTTGATCTGCTCGGTCAGCGCGGCGCCCATTTTGCCGCCCTGTCCGTCAATAACCAGTATGTTCATTGAAATCTCCTTTCCGTTTTACGGTTCATCGATGACATCGGAGACCGGAAGCTCGCCGTACATCAGCGAGGTGCAGTTGATCTCCATGCCGCCCACAACGACCGGCTGCCCGCCGGAATAAATCTCCAGCTTGGCGAGCGTCATATCCGCCGCCTCATAGAAGGCGCGGAAGGTTTTGGCAATGGCTTCCAGCGACGCGGTGGATGCCGCGCCGTCCAGATAGTTCTGAAGCGTGCCGGAGAACTGCAGGCGCACCTCGAGCTGTTCACCGCTGCGCAGTGCGGAAACCGGCTCGCCATTGCGCATATAGGTGAGATCGTCAAGCGTCACATCCGCCGGGAACGCGCCCTTTTCCGCCATTTTCTGCACAATCACCTGCGCGTCTGCTTCCAGCCCCGTGTAATTGTACTGTGTAAGGCCGCTTTCGCTCGGCACGAAAACGGATACATCCAGAATCGCTGCCGTGCGCGATTCATCGGCGGAGCTTTCCGGCACGGGCGTCGCCGCGTGGCTTTCCGTGCTGCCCGAGGATTCGGAAGCCGGCGTATCCTCCACGAGCGTCACATCCGGCGTGCGCACATACGGCGTACCGAACCAGCCTGCTCGCACGGCCACAACCGAAAACACGCCGATGACGATTACGCCCAGCGCGATATAGGGAATCGCGCGGTCCAGCCCGCGCTTGAGCGACTTTGCGCGGCTGTTTACCCCGAAATGCTTGTCCTTGATCTGGTTCAGAATCGCGTACTGCACACGGCTGCGCATGTCGTCCGGCATCACGATGGTCTGAATCCATTCGCGCATATCCTCCGGAGAAAGGCCGGTCAGGCCGGGCGCCTTTTCCGCGCGCCGGCGAAGCAGCGCGGCGGGCTTTCCAGTCACGCGCGAGGCAAAGCGCAGCGTGTCCTCCTCGCCGAAGCAGAGCGCGAGCATCGTCTGATAGGGATAGGAGAGCTTCAGAATGGCGCAAAGCTCGTTGGAAACCGCAAACGGCAGATCCTTTCCGTACCGGCGGATCTGCGCGGCGGTGAGCTTCTTGCGCATTTTGCTGGCGTAATAATCCATACAGACCTGATGCGTCGTGCGCAGCACCCAGAACCGCTCGTCTGCTTCGTTTTCAAAGCGCTGCGTGTTCTGGCAGTACTGCATAAAGATGTCCTCCAGAAGGTCCTGTGCATCGCGCGGCTTCTTGGTGTGCATATAGCAGATGCGGAACGCCGCGTCGCCGAAACGCAGCAGAGCGCTCTGCAGAGCTTCTTCACTTCTGAGTTGTTTTGCCATGTGCATTTCCTTTCTGCGCCTGCTTTTTACGGCGCACGAACCGCCCGAACAGCGCGCGGATATCGGGCTTGATGCTGCTGTGCTGCAGCCACATCGCAAGCTCGCCGCCGATCAGGAGGATAAACATACAGATATAAAGCCACATCATGAGGATGACGATTGCCGCAAGGCTGCCGTAGATTGTGGCATAGTTTGAGAAATTTTCAACGAAGATGGAAAAGAAAAACGAAAACAGAACCCAGCCGGCCGCCGCGAACGCCGCGCCCCAGAAGGCGTTGCGCCAGGAAACCTGCTTGCGCGGAATGGCAATGAACATCAGCCAGAAGAATACCAGCAGAATGACAAAGCCCATCAGGGGCTTGAATTCATTCACCAGCCTGGGGAAGGCGGGCGGCATATAGGGGGTCAGCCAGGCGTAAATCATATCGCCGAACACGAGCAGGCCGATGCTGACGAGCAGGATAATCGCGAGTGCCAGCGTATACACAATGGCGAGCACGCGCATAAAAATGAAATTGCGCTTTTTCGGCACATCGAACACGGCATACAGGCCCTTGACGAGCGCAAGCATGCCGGTGGACGCCGACCATACGCAGGCGATTGCCGTCATGGAGAGCAGTCCCTGCGGCGTGTGAATCTCGCTGAACAGCAGACGGAGAAGCTGCTCGACCGGCTCCGGCGTCATATTGGCAAAGGCAAAGAGCAGGTTGGTGTCCTCGAATTTTATGATCTGCAGGAGCGTCAGAACAAACATCACGAACGGGATGAAAGCGATCAGGATCCAGAAGGAGACCTGCGCCGCATAGGAATCGACGGTGTCCCTGTCCATTTTTTCCGAAAACCAGGCAAAATGCTTTTGAATCAGGCTTTTCACGTCCGTGAAGCTCCTTTCCGCACGCTGTACAAGCACAGTATAGCATAGAAATATGAAATTTTCCAGTGAAAAAGCACTTGACAAAAGAAAAAGCGTGTATTATAATAATGTACGCTCCACCATGCGGTTGGAGCTGATATGGCGGCATAGCTCAGCTGGCTAGAGCATTCGGTTCATACCCGAAGTGTCGATGGTTCGAATCCATTTGCCGCTACCATATGGCCCGGTGGTCAAGCGGTTAAGACACCGCCCTTTCACGGCGGTAACACGAGTTCGATTCTCGTCCGGGTCACCAAAACGGACGAGTCAATCGGACTCGTCCGTTTTTTATCCCGAACAACAGAAGCAAAAAGCGGACAGGGCCGGCCCCTGTCCGCTTTTCCGGTGTTAGGCTTATTCAAATTCACAGGCGTAGATCTCGGAGCCGTCCGCGTTATTATAGATCAGGCGCACCTTGATGTCATTCGCATCGATCTCTCCGCGCAGCGCCTCGGCCACACCCACAAAGGTGGCGGCCTGTTCGACGCAGGCGTCGGCAAGCACATTCACAATGCTCTGCTTTACGGTTTCGTCGGAAAGGTCGAGCTGATCCTCGTACCCGTATTCGTAAACCAGCGTGCTGCCGTCGGCATAGACCTTGACGGTCAGGCCTGTTCCCTCCACGGCGGCGATTTCGGAATCAATCTGCTCGGCCACATCGGGGTCTGCCAGATAATCGCTCACACTCTTGAATTTTCCGGAGCAGCCGGTCAGCATAAGCGTCAGCGCAAGCACGCAGACGAGCACAAGCGCGCAGCTTCGGATTGCCTTTGTTTTCATGTCTTTCATACTCCTTTTTCGTGCTTTTTTGGGATGGGCATTTTGTGTTGTTCAGTATAGCATACAGCTGCGGGAAAAGCAACAGGGCTGCGGGAACCGCGCAGATTATTTGATTTGGGTGTTGCGAATTACAGTTCGGTATGGTAAAATCAAACTGTATATCCCGTCGGCATCCGACGGACGGATCAAAAGAGAGGATTGGTTATCACGATGAAAAATATAAAGAAGCTTCTTGCCGCCGTTCTGGCAGCGGCGCTCTGCCTGTCGCTTACAGCCTGTGCGCAGAGCACGACCTCCGTATCGACGCTGGAAACCTCAAGCGCGGTGAGCGAGGGTGAAACGGCGCCGGCCGACAAGGATCCCTCCGGCTACGACAGCGATATTCAGGGACTCTGCAAATATTTTGAGGACAACGGCCTCACGGCAGGCGAGAAGGTTCAGATGTCGTATGACGTTATCGGTGCGCTGAACGGCTATAAATATGCGTATCGCTACAATGATTCAAACGTGCAGCTTGAGCTGTATGAATTCCCCACCGAGGAGATCCCGGAGACGGCGCAAGGCGTGCTGGATTCCCTGCGTGCGGACGGAACCTTCACCATTCTGGACAACACCGTTCCGGGCTATCTTTCCGAGAACGGCCGGTTCCTTATGATCTATACGGACAGCAAGTCTGAAAAGGATGAGACCAGCAAGGCACATAAAGCGCATGTTCTGTCCTGCTTTGAAGCTTTCACGCAGCAGGCGGATCAATAAAAACGAAAGCAACGGGAGAGCGCCGCTCTCCCGTTCTTGATACAGTTGGGAAGGAGTCTGTTCAATGGAAACAAAGGATACCGCGCGCCGGGCGCAGGCGATGGAGCTTCGCATTCGCCGCACCATGGAGGCGCTTGAGAAGAACAACATGAGCGCGTACTATGCGCAGACAAGCGCACAGGCCGTCCGCATTGTGGAATCCCTGCTGTGCGAAGGGGATACCATCTCCTGCGGCGGCAGCGTTACGCTGGACGAAACCGGCGTGAAAGCGCTGATGCGCAGCGGCAGATATCATTTTCTCGACCGTGAAGCGGCGCAGAACGACGAACAGCGTCAGAAAATCTACCGGGAAACCTTTTCGGCGGACGCATACCTGACCAGCTCGAACGCCATCACGGAGCACGGCGAGCTGTACAATGTTGACGGCTCCGGCAACCGCGTGGCGGCGATGCTCTTCGGCCCCGCAAAGGTGATTGTCGTCGCGGGATACAATAAGATTGTGCGCGATCTGGATGCCGCGGCCGCGTATGTGAAAACCGTCACAACGCCGGCCAACGCGCTGCGCCTGAATATCGATACGCCCTGTACGCACGCGACCTGCCCCGGCACGGACGGGGAGCCGTGCAGCGGCTGCCGGTCCGAAAACCGCATCTGCGCGCTGTATACGGTTATGGCGCGCCAGCGCGTGAAGGGCCGCGTACATGTTATCCTGATCGGAGAGGAGGTCGGCTACTGAGTCTGCCATGAAAAAGAAGATACAGATTCTGCTTCTTAAAATGCAGATGCGCCTGCGTACGCGCAAGCGTTCCCGCGGATCCTACGAAATTGATATGTGCAACGGGCCGCTGTTCGGCAAAATCCTGCGTTTTTCCCTGCCGCTGATGTTTTCCGGCATGCTGCAGCTTTTGTTCAACGCGGCGGATATGGTCGTCGTCGGCCGGTTTGCCGGCTCTTCGGCGCTTGCTGCGGTCGGTTCGACCGGCGCGCTGATCAATCTGCTGGTCAACCTTTTTATCGGCCTTTCCGTCGGCACAAACGTCCTTGTGGCGCGCTATTACGGCGCGCGCGACATGCAGCAGCTGCATGAAACCGTACATACCTCCGTGCTGACCAGCCTGGTCAGCGGCGCGGCGCTGATTGTCATCGGCGTTGCGCTGGCAAAACCGTTGCTGACGCTGATGGGAACGCCGGAGGACGTGCTGAATCAGGCGGCGCTGTACATGCGCGTTTATTTCTGCGGCATGCCCGTCATGATGCTGTATAATTTCGGCGCGGCGATTCTGCGCTCCGTGGGCGATACGAAACGCCCGCTGTATTTCCTGCTGATCGCCGGCGTCATCAACGTTCTGTTCAATCTGCTTTTTGTGATCGGCTTCCACATGGGCGTGGCGGGCGTTGCGCTGGCTACCGTGATCTCGCAGGTTATCGCCGCGGGGCTTGTCCTGTTCTGCCTTGTGCGTTCCGATATGCCGTACCGCGTGGAGCTTAAAAAGCTGCGCATCTATAAAAGCAAGCTGATCGAGATGACCAGGATCGGTCTGCCCGCCGGCCTGCAGGGCGCGGTGTTCTCCATTTCCAACGTGCTGATTCAGTCCTCCATCAATTCGTTCGGCTCTGTCGTTATGGCGGGCAGCTCGGCGGCGAGCAACATTGAGAATTTCGTCTATACGGCAATGAATTCCTTCCACCAGACGGCGCTTTCCTTTACGGGCCAGAATATGGGCGCGCGGAAATATGAGCGCGTCGGCAAAATTATGCGCACCTGCGTGCTGTGCGTCACCGTAGTGGGCGTCGTCATGGGCGGCGGCGCATACCTGTTCGGCGCGAATCTCCTTTCTATATATACGTCGGATCCGGAAGTCGTTCAATTCGGCCTTGAGCGTATGCTGTTTGTCTGCCTGCCGTACTTCCTTTGCGGCATTATGGATACGCTAGTCGGCTCTCTGCGCGGCAT
>JBJEOO010000032.1:0-4032 GCA_051880755.1 Hominenteromicrobium sp. | reverse complement strand
ACATGGCTGGGCCGTGCGGGCATCTATCTGGAGGATCTTTTTGTCCTGCCTGAATACCGCGGGCGCGGTTACGGCAAGCTGCTGCTGAAAAAGCTCGCGCGCATTGCTGTGCAGCGCGGCTGCGGCCGGCTGGAATGGGCGTGTCTCGATTGGAATGAGCCGAGCATCGCGTTTTACAAATCGCTCGGCGCCGTGCCGATGACGGACTGGACGACGTATCGCGTGGCGGGCGACAAGCTGCTTGCGCTCGCATCCCGGCTTGGCTGATTCGGAAAGGAGCTTTCGGAATGCACGTTTTGGTAGTTGTCGATATGCAGCGCGACTTTATTGACGGCGCGCTCGGAACAGAGGAAGCCCGCGCCATTGTGCCGAAGGTTGCGGAAAAGATCCGTTCCTTTGACGGACTGGTGCTGGCCACGCGTGATACGCACAGCACGGATTATCTTGAAACGCAGGAGGGCAGAAACCTGCCGGTCAGGCACTGCATCATCGGAACGCCCGGTTGGGAAATTCATCCCGATATTGCCGCCCTTCTGACCGAAACCCCGGTGGATAAGCCGACGTTCGGCAGTGTGGAGCTGGGCATGGGTCTGCGCGATCTTAACAGCAGCACGGGCATCGAATCGGTCACGCTGGTTGGACTTTGCACCGACATCTGCGTGATTTCCAACGCGCTGCTGATCAAGTCCTTTTTGCCGGAGGTGCCGGTTATCGTGGATGCTGCCTGCTGTGCGGGCGTTACGCCGGAAAGCCACCGCAATGCGCTGGCTGCCATGCGGGTCTGCCAGATACAGATCCTTGAATAAAAATACAGCCATATAAATGATCCGGCAGAACGGTTTCTGCCGGATTTTGTCTTGCATAGGCTGCGGTGCGGGCGGCACAGAATATTTCTGCTTGCATTGCGCAGCCAAATGTGATATATATCAATATGGTTTTAAGCGTATGAGGAATAGGGGAAGCTTCTGATATGAAAAAAATACTGTTTATCGCGACCGGCGGAACG
Source organism: Hominenteromicrobium sp. (assembly GCA_051880755.1). GTDB lineage: Bacteria > Bacillota > Clostridia > Oscillospirales > Acutalibacteraceae > Hominenteromicrobium. The sequence goes on along the minus strand of JBJEOO010000032.1, from coordinate 3,026 downwards.
ATTGCCTCCGCCAAAACGGAAAACGGGCTTACGCCGGCAATTACGTCCGAAGAACTGTTGGAGGCCGTGCCGGAGATCCGCACGATGTGCACGGTGGATACCGTCCAGCCGTACAGCCTGGACAGCACGAATATGTGCTGGCGGCAGTGGATTCATCTGGCGGAAATCATCCGCGACGGGTATGACCGGTATGACGGTTTTGTGATTGCCCACGGTACCGATACGATGTCTTACGCCGCGGCGACGCTTTCGTATCTTATCCAGCAAAACGAAAAGCCGGTCGTTCTGACCGGCGCGCAAAAATCGATTCAGGTACCGGACGGCGACGCCCGGCGGAATCTCTATGAAGCCTTTGCCTATGCGACGGATGCACGCGCCTGCGGGACGCACGTCGTGTTCAACGGGCACGTTATCGCGGGCACGCGCGCCCGAAAAACCCACACCAAGAGCTTTGACGCTTTCTCCAGCATCGATTATCCCGATGTGGCCGTTTTCTATGACAAAAAACTGCTCAGTTATATAGATGAGCGGCCGGATTGCAGGTCCGTCCGCTTTTACGACCGGCTTGTGCCGGAAATTCTCTCCATCCGCGTGATTCCGGGGATGGATCCGAGTATTTTCGATTATATCACGGCGCATTGCCGCGGCGTGGTGATCGAGAGCTTCGGCGTGGGCGGCATCCCGTATTACGGGGACAACACCTTCGAGGAAAAAATTGCGGCGCTGATGGAGAACGGCGTGCGTGTGGTGATCACAACACAGGTGCCGCATGAGGGCAGCAATCTTTCGGTCTACCGTGTCGGGCATGTCATCAAGGAAAAGTACCGTGTACTGGAAGCCTCCAATATGACGACGGAGGCGGTTATTGCAAAAATGATGTGGGCATTGGCGTATTCCAACAGCCGGGAGGGCTTTGAGAGACTGTTCCGCACGCCGGTTGGCAAGGATCAGCTTTGAGCCGCAGCGTGCGGGACGGCGTCAGGAAAGCATGCTGCGTTTCTCTGCCAGCATCGCTTCAAGCGCTTCAATCAGCAGCGCCGGTTCCTCCGCGCGGTCAATCAGTGCGGAGACAATGGAGGTGACAGCATCCGCGTCCATCCCTTTTTGGCCGGTAATCTGGCGCACGGCGTACTCCTCTTCGGAGACGGACGCAACAAAAGTGCGCGCGTAATTCTTTGTTGTTTTCGCAAAACCCTCGGCGCGGATCATTTCCTTTTCCAGCAGAGAGTTGATCAGAAGATGGATATAGCTGTCTTTCCAGGTCCTGTCTGTTGATTGTTCGACGATTTCAGAAGCGGTCAGCGGCTTATCGACATGCCAGAGCAGGTTCATGATTTCATGCTCGCTCTTAGTAAGTGTCTCTTTTTTCATAGCTGTGTACCCCACTCTCCAAAATGTTTTCACTGCTTTTGCAATTATATGATATGATGTTTTTTAAGGCTTGTCAAGGTTTTTTGGGTTTGGTTAAGCAGATTTTTTTTCAAATTTCGTATGAAAGTTCGTTATAATTTCAGTATTGTAAAGCGTGTTTTTCTGTCGGATTCCGTCGAATTCGCGCCTTTGCGTGCAGCCCGGGATACGCGTAAAATGCCCGCGGCGTACGCGTAGCGCGGGCTTGTGAAGCGGCGGGGCAGGAGCAGCGGCCGGTAAACTGAAAGGCGTTTTTTTCGTACAGAATCCGATTTCTTGCAAATTTATAGAAAAAAGCCTTGACTTTTTTTGCCCCTGCATCTATAATTATCTGTGTTATTTCGTGCTAAGTAACAAATACAAACCCCTGCCTGATGGCGGATGGGAGGGATATAGATGGCTGAAATCCGAATCAAAGACAACGAGTCTTTGGAGAGCGCGCTCAGACGCTTCAAGAAGCAGTGCGCAAGAGCGGGCGTTATTCAGGAAGTGCGCAAGAGAGAGGCTTATGAAAAGCCTTCCGTTAAGCGCAAGAAGAAGTCCGAAGCAGCTCGCAAGCGCAAGTACAAATAATGAAACGTGAAGAAGCGGGCTTTTGCCCGCTTTTTTGTGTGACCGGGTTTTCCCGGGAAATCCTCCGGAGGCAAGGAAGTATCATATGGCATGGTTCAAACCGACCGGCACGCTGCACCGCGTGACGGATCTTACTCCCGAAATGCTCAGGGCGCTTTCCGTACGCGCCATTGTGCTGGATGTGGACAACACGATGTCCACGCACGGTTCTCAGACGCCGCATACCGGCGTGCTGGAGTGGACGAGAAAAATCACGGCCTGCGGCATTCAGCCGATCGTTGTCTCCAATAATTACAAAAAGCGTGTTGCGCCCTTCGCGGCGCAGTTTGATCTGCCGTATATCTCTTTTGCGTGCAAGCCGTTTCCTTTTGGCTATCTGCGCGCAAAGAAGCTTGCGGGCGTACGCGTGCGCGACTGTCTGGTTGTCGGCGATCAGATTTTTACGGATATTCTCGGCGCGAATCTCTGCGGGATGAAATCCGTCCTGCTGGATCCGATTGCGCCGGATCCGGCGGCGTCCGTCCGCTTCAAGCGCTGGCTGGAGCATTTTCTGCGCCCGCATTATGCGCCGCTGGAGGTATCCGGTATACGCGAAGGCGCAGACAAAGAAAGGGGTTATTTTCAATGAGCAATCCGATTGAACGGCTTACCGAAAAAGTCATCGGCGGCGATGCAAAAAAGGCGGCGCTCGTCGTTTCCGAAACCAATCTGTATTATCTTACCGCGTTTCCGTCCACGGACGGCGCGCTTCTGCTGACGGCGGAAAAGGCGTATTACCTGCTCGATTTCCGCTATGCGGAAGCGGCCCGCGCAAAGGCGCAGGGCGTGGAGGTTGCCGAGTTCACCTCGCTGAACGAAACGCTCAGGGCACTGCTCACAAAGCACGGTGTTTCCTGTGTGTATATGGAGTATTCCACGCTGCCGTACGGTCAGGCGAAGCGCTTTGAAAAGCTCTGTGCCGAATGCGGCGCACAGGCCATGCTGGATATGACGCTGGATGACGCGATCCGCAGCCAGCGCATTGTAAAGAGCGAGGAGGAAAT
>JBJEOO010000031.1:0-4078 GCA_051880755.1 Hominenteromicrobium sp. | reverse complement strand
CAAAGCCCACCGGCGTCTCCTCTTCCAGAACGAGCAGAATCTCCGCTTTTCGCTTTTCAAAGACCCATTCGCGAAGCAGATCATCGGTGACGATAACCTGATCCTCCATCTTTTCGTACGCTGCCAAAGCGTGAATAAACCGAAGCACAACGGGGATATCTTCCTCTGTGGCAAAGCGTATACTGCATGAAGCCATTTTCAGCATCCTTTCGTTTACTTTCTTTTTCTTGCAATGAGGATAAACCGGTGCTGCACGCTCGGGATGCTGCCCTGCTTTTCGCACAGCGCATCGAGCCGGAGCAGCTGCTCAAAGCAGCCGTCCACCGAAAAGCTGCCAAATTCCCACGGCAGCATCCGGACATACCAGACGAGCGCGGCGGTATCGAAAAACCGATCCGTCGTGTAGCACTGATTTTTATAGTTGATTGAAAAACCGCCCGCCTGAAAACGCGGAAGCTCGTTTTCAAGGTTAAAGGCCGGGATCGACGTGCTTTCTCCGCAGAGCACCTGCCGGAGCCACAGGCTGTTGCTGCCGCCGACCTGCTGCGTGATGAAATAACCGCCGGGCTTTAAAACGCGGCGCACCTCATCGATGTCGTACGATTCGTGGCGGTTCAGGACAAGATCGAACTGCGCATCGTCATACGGCAGCGGCTCGCCGTCGGTGCTCTGCCGCACCGTAATGCCGAGCGGCGCAAGCTTTCGTTCACACAGCCGCACATTCGGCTCCCAGGATTCCGTCACGCTGGTCAGCAAAAACGGATGGCGCAGGGAAAGCAGGAACTCTCCGCCGCCGGTGCCCATATCGAGAAGCCGGCTCTGCGGCTTCAGAAAATCCATGACCTTCGCGCGGTAATCCCAAGGGAGTCTGCCCTCCGTATACCGGCCGGCAATGTGAGAAAAATCCCAGCCGGTCATGGTGAGCGCCTCTTCCCGCTTCCAAAGCGCGCGCTTTTCTTCAGCCGTCATGTGTTCTTGTCCACCTTATGGAAGGTTTTCAGATTGCCCGTTTTGCCGTGGCGGCGGTTCAGCTCCGCCTCGACATCCTTCAGGCTGATGCCCTCGTTGACCATCAGCACGGTCAGGTGATACAGAAGATCGCTGATCTCCAGCACGGTTTCCTCATTTTTGCCGTTTTTGGCCGCGATGATCACTTCACTGCATTCTTCACCGCACTTCTTCAGGATCTTATCCGTGCCCTGCTCAAACAGATAGCAGGTGTAGGAGCCTTCGCGCTTTTCACCCTTTCGCTCGAGCACCGTCTCATAAAGCATATGCAAAATATCCATACAGCATTCCTCTCAATTCTTCACAATCTCTTTGTAGAAACAGCTGTGGCTGCCGGTATGGCATGCCGGGCCATTCTGCACGACCTTGACAAGCAGCGTGTCGTCATCGCAGTCGGCCGCAATGCTGACCACCTTCTGTGTGTGTCCGCTGGTCGCGCCCTTGTTCCAGAGCGTCTGGCGGCTGCGGCTGTAAAACCAAGTGTAGCCCGTTTCAAGCGTTTTGATCATCGACTCTCGGTTCATGTATGCGAGCATGAGCACCTCGCCGGTCGCAGCCTCCTGCACAATGGCGGGAATCAGATCCGATTTCAGAAAATACCGCTCGAGATGATCCTCCATTTCGGCCCGCGTTTTGAGCTTGCTGCCCGAAAGCCGCTGACAGGCCGTCAGCGCCGCGCGCAGGTCGAGCGCCTTTGAGTAGATGGATTTGCCCGCAATTGCGCCGTACAGGCCGAGCGCATTCAGGTCGACAATATCCTTGATGCTGCTGACGCCGCCGCTTGCGATGATGCTGCAGCTCACTGTTCGGTTGATCTTGTCGAGCATGCCGAGGTTCGGGCCGCTCATCGTGCCGTCCTTCGAGATATCCGTAACAATCAGATACCGCACGCCGATATTCTCCATGTGTTTGGCCATTTCCAGATAATCGACTTCGCTTTGAGCCGTCCAGCCCTCCGCCGCAACCTTGCCGTTCAGCGCATCGATGCCGACGGCGATTTTCTTGCCGTATTTCTTCACGGCCTCGCGCACAAAATCCGGATCGTGCAGCGCCGCCGAACCGAGAATCACCCGGCTGACGCCGCGCGACAGGTAGTATTCAACGGTATCCATATCCCGGATGCCGCCGCCGACCTCCATATTGATGGCGGTATGGTCGCGGATTGAAAAAATCGTGCCGTCATTGACGGGACGCCGTGCCTTGGCGCCGTCCAGATCGACAACGTGCATCCAGCGCGCGCCGTCCGATTCAAAGGACTGCGCCGTCTGAACCGGATCCTCCGCCACCTGCTCCGCCGTGGCATAATCGCCCTGAAACAGGCGAACGCACAGGCCGTCCTTGAGATCAATCGCAGGCAGAATTATCATTGCTTTTCACCCTTCCCCATTTCATGCGAGCGTTCCTTTTGTGGAAAGCACCGCACCGGTGCTGTTTTCCGCCGTGGCATCGCAAAGCGCGTGCGCACACGCCTTAAACAGCGCTTCGATCATATGATGTGCATTTTTTCCGTACGGACAGCGCAGATGGAGCGTAAAGCCCGCATTGTCGCTGAGCGCACGGAAAAATTCTTCGGTCATACAGGTATCAAAATCGCCGACGCGCTCCTGCGGGAACGCAGCGTCAAACACCAGATATGGACGTCCGCTGACATCCACCGCACAGAAGCCGAGCGCCTCATCCATCGGAATCATCGCATGGCCGTAGCGCTCAATGCCCGCGCGGTCGCCGAGCGCCTTTCTGAACGCCTGGCCCAGCACGATGCCGGTATCCTCTACCGTGTGATGGCAGTCCACATGCCAGTCGCCGACGGTTTTCAGCTTCAGCCCGAAGCCGCCGTGCACCGCAAGCGCCGTGAGCATATGGTCGAAAAAGCCGACGCCTGTGGAAATATCCACCTCGCCGCCGTCGAGCCAAAGCGTCAGCTCAATATCCGTTTCCTTTGTTCTGCGCGTCACCGATGCCATGCGTTCCATCACGCCAGCCCCTTTCAGTTTTCAAAAAATCGTGTAATGTGCCCGAGCACCGCCGCGTTTTCGCCGGTGGCCCCCGCCGTAATGCGCAGTGCGGACATGTTTTCAAAATACCGCACGGCGATGGACGCCTTCAGCAGATACCGGAACAGTTCTTCGGCGCGCGGTGTTTCCAGCACAACAAAATTCGTCACGCTGGGCAGTGTTCTGAGCTGCTCCGGAAAACGCGCCGCCAGACGGTCCAGCCCCGCCTGCAGCTCATCGCGCGAAAGCAGCAGGCGCCGGATTGCCGCATCACATTCACCGCGGCTGCTCAGCACCACCTCCGCCATCCGCTGGGACAGCGCATTGACGTTATACGGCGATTTGACCGCTTTGATTGCGCGGATCAGCTTCTCGCTGCCCACCGCAAAGCCAACGCGCAGCGCCGCAAGGCCGAAGGCTTTCGAGCATGTTTTCAGGATCAGAAGATTGTCGTACTGCTGAAACTCGCCGAGCATCGATTCATCCCAGAAATCCATATATGCCTCGTCGAGCACGACAAGTGCGGAGGTGCCGGAGAGAAGGCGGCGCACGGACTCGCGGGTCAGCCCCAGCGAGGTAGGATTGCAGGGGTTGCTGAAGATCAGCAGCTTTACCCCTTCATTGTTGCAGGTTTCCAGCACCTTGTCAACATCAATCTGCCAATTTTTGTCTTTTTCAATCACAACGCGCCTGCACTCGGCTATATAGCCGTAAAAATTATACATGGAAAAATCGGGCAGGATCGTCGCATACGCGTCGCCCTTCATCAAAAAGCTCTGGAAAATGACGGAAATGAGTTCATCGGAGCCGTTGCCCGCCGCAACATTTTCAGCCGGCACACGGTAGCTTTTGGCAAACGCGCGGCAAAGCGCGGCGGCGGTCGGATCCGGATAGCGGTTCAGCTCCACGCTGAACATCGCGTGCAGCGCGCCGGCCTGTACGGATTCCGGCAGGCGGAGAAAGGATTCATTGGCATCCAGACGGATTTTGTAGTCTCCCGCAATCGGCGCATACGGCTCGAGATCGCGGATCTTATCGTTCAGCTCGTACATGGGGGATCTCCTGTTATTTCTTTT
>JBJEOO010000030.1:0-4130 GCA_051880755.1 Hominenteromicrobium sp. | reverse complement strand
CTGTTCATTCATTCCGTGGAGAGAAGCTGCGTACTGCCCGTGCCGATTTTGACGAGATGTGCTTCGTCCTCACCGGCATAAAACGTATACCGGCTGCGATCCGCATCGATGCGTAGAAGAAGCGTATCCGTACCCGCAAAGGCTGCCGGCTCTGTCCGCATTTCCATATCTGCGGCACGCCGGTAAAGCTGCACGGTGCAGCCGCTTTCCCGCTTCTGCACATACAGATCATAATGATGCTCGGCGGTGTGAAAAACCGTCAGGCCTGCACGTCCGGCACCGCCTGAAATCCGCATGTCCGTTTCATACCGCAGCGCGAACTGCTGTTGGCGCACGCCGAGAAAGGTCGGCGCGCCGATGTCATTGAGCGTATCCTCCGCGCCGTGAAGCATCAGGCCGCCGCCGAACGCATAGCGGGTGCGGTCCGGATTGCGCAGCCAGCTCCAGCGCGGCGCAGGCTCCCCGGCGGAAAAATCATCCTGCCAGTTTCTTTCCGGACGGACGTCGCCCTCGCCTTCCGTCTGCATCGGGGATTCGATGATCCTGCCGTCATAAACAACCGGCCAGCCGTTTTCGTCCCATGTGACCGGCGCCAGCATGGTTTCACGGCCGATATGGTGCAGCATGAACATGGAGGGGCGGATTGCGTGAAAGACGAGCCACCACTTGCCGTCCGGGTCTTCCACAAGATCAGCATGACCGGTACCCTGAAAAGCGGCGCCGTTGGTATTCCGGTGCGTAAGAATCGGATTGTGCGGGCAGGACTCATACGGTCCCCAAACAGAACGGCTGCGCGCGATGGTTTCCATATGCCCGTATTCCGTGCCGCCCTCAGCAATCATCAGGTAGTACCAGCCGTTGATTTTATACAGGTGCGGGCCTTCCGGGCATTTGCCGCCGGTGCCGTACCAGATCGCTTTGGTTTCACTCAGCCGCGCGCCGGTTTCAAGATCGACCGGGAACATGCCGATGCAGGACTCTCCGTTTTCGTCCGTATGCGTGCCCGTATAGTACACCGTCCCGTCATCATCCCAGAACAGAGACGGATCGATGCCCTGCTGATCGATATAAACCGGATCCGACCACTCGCCGCGGATATCATCGGTCCAGACAAAGAAATTGCCCCCGTCGGTCACATTGGTCGTAATCATATAGAACCGTCCGTCATGGTAACGGATGGTCGGTGCAAAAATGCCGCCGGAGGTGCGCGCTTTGTTCAGCGGCAGCTGGCTCTCGCGCGTCAGAACGTAACCGATCTGTTCCCAGTGCAGCAGATCGCGGCTGTGCCAAAGCGGTACGCCCGGAAAGAACTCGAACGAGCTGTTCACGAGATAATAATCCTCGCCGACACGGCAGACACTCGGGTCCGGATAAAATCCGGGAATAATCGGATTTTCATATGTAAGCATAGTCATTCCTCCCAGAAGATTCTGCCTTCATTGTACAGGACAATACGGAAAAAGTCAATTTGCCCGTTTACAAGTTCCCGCTCACCCACTATAATGAAGGTAATCTTTTGAAGATCGGAGTGTGTATTATGGATTTTTCTCTGCTGCCGCGGTTCGACGCGGTATCCCGCGAGGAGGCGGAGCATCTGCTCTTTTCCTGCGAATACGGGGTTCCGCCCGCACAGCCGGACGCCGTGCAGTTCACCGAAATCACCGCAGACGAGACCTTCTGCGCCGGCAAGGCCATTCTGCGCCGCATTACGGCCGAGATCCGGCAGAACGGCAGAACGTTTTCATTTCCGTTCCATTTTGTCTGTCCGAAGCATTCGGATCCGGTTCCGGCCGTGGTTTTCATCAATTTCACGCCTGCGGTACCGGACGCTTACCTTCCCTCCGAGGAGCTGTGCGACCTCGGCATCGCCGTCGCATCCTTCGGATACACGGATGTTTCGCCCGACAATGACGATTTCGCCTCCATGGCGGGCGGCCTGCTGGCCATCGACCGCAGCGTGTCCGACGCGCCCGGAAAAATCGCGGTCTGGGCGTGGGCCGCGCGCATTGTGATGGACTATGTGCAGACACGGCCGGAGATTGACCTGCGCAATGTCGCCGTTGCCGGACATTCCCGGCTCGGCAAAACCGCGCTGCTTGCAGCCGCTTTGGACGAGCGCTTTCAATTCGCCTATGCCAATGAATCCGGCTGCGCGGGTGCGGCGCTTTTCCGCGGAAAGACCGGCGAAACCGCCGCGGACATTCATCGCGTCTTTCCGTTCTGGTTCTGCCCCAACTTTGCAAATTACACAAACGCGGAGGATGCGCTGCCGTTTGACCAGCACTTTCTGCTCGCTCTGATTGCGCCGCGCAGCGTCTACGTTTCAAGTGCCGCAGAGGATCTCTGGGCGGATCCGAAGGCCGAGTACGCCGCATGCGCCGCCGCTTCCCCGGCTTTCGAGCGGATGGGCCGGACCGGTCTGATTGCCGACGGCACCGAAGCTGTGCCGGGTACGGTTCTCCACGAGGGCGGTATCGGCTACCATATCCGGAACGGCAGCCATTATATGAGCCGCGAGGACTGGCAGAAATTCATCGCTTATCTGAAAAAGCACAGAAACTGACCAAAAAACTGCCGCAGGTATTGGAGATCACCTGCGGCAGTTTTTTATTTTGTACTCATGCTGTCCGGCACGGCATCGCCCTTGCACAGTTGCTTCTGTACAAATCGCTCCGTATAAACTTCCGTAAACCCAAGCCGGTCGTACAGCCTTCTCGCCGGATTTCCGACAACGCATTCCAGCGCAACCGTGCCATATCCGCGGCGCAGCAGAATATTGGCGAGATACGGGACAAACTTCCGCCCGATCCCCTGCCCCTGCCGATCACAGCGGACGGAAACGCTGAAAATCTCATTGCCGGTCAGGCAGCCGACACCGACAATTTCGCCGTGATCCGTATAAAGAAAATAATTTTCCGCTTCCTCGGCCCAGACTCTGCGGTCGGCTTCACTCGGCTGCGCGACTGTGGATTCCGGAAAATCGCCGACCGCGACGCGCATCCGGTGAAACGCGTTCGCACGCACCGACTGGCTCTCCGGATAATCGGCATCCGTATAGGGACGCACAGGGATCGGCTCTACCGGAAACGGTTCGCCGGTGTACTCCATGTATGCGCAGTCATAGTGGCGCGCATAGCCGTGCTTTTTCGCGAATGCTTCCGCTGCACTGCACCCGATATTGTAGAAGCCGGAAAGCTTCCCGGCGGAGAATTGCTCTTCCGCACGGTGCAGAACCGCCGAGCCGATGCCCTGTCTGCGCCGTTCGGGCGCGACGAAAATCAGCAGCAGCCGATCCGTCATGGCCCGGCACGTCAGGGCGGCCAGGCGCCCATCTGCCCAGACGATTTCATGTGCGCCCGGCATATCCTGCAGAACACGCAGAAAGAGCGCGCTGTTTTGCGCATCCCGTTCCAGCATCTCCCGAACGGCCGGAAGATGCGTCTCCGAAAAACTTTCAAACCGCAGATTCATTTTCCTTTCCTCCCGAACAAATAACAAAAAATCCCGATGCAGCAGCATCGGGATTTGCTGGCGGAGAGGATGCGACTCGAACGCACAATGCCTTGCGGCACACCACATTTCCAATGTGGCTCCTTACCATTAGAATACCTCTCCATGGCGACTTTGATATTATACCTTATGCCGCTGAAAAAATCAAGGGGTATTTTAACTTTTTTTATTTTTCTTTTGTTTGTGTTCAGGTTGCTGTCCGTCCGTGGCCGTAAAATAGGTTCCGAAAATCATGATTACCAAAGCGGCAAGATACAGTCCGGAAGGTTTTTCCCAGAAAATCAGGAGAGACAGCCCAGCACCGACAAACGGCGCAATGGCGTAATAGGTGCTTGTTTTTCCTGCCCCGAGATAGAGAAACGCCGCCATCATCACGGAGGAAATCCGGCCGAGCATCAGCTTGAAAAAGGCGCGCTGACCGCATACAAAACTGCGGCAAGCACAGCCGAGAAAACGGCTTCCAAGTGGCCGATTGCGCGGGACAGCCGGTTCAGCACGGCTTGTGTGCTTTCGTGTTTATGTTCCATACTGCACCTCCATATCCCCCTATGGGGGATATGGTTATTATACCAATAAAAAAACCACCTGCTATGCAGGTGGAATGTACAGTAACTTTAGTG
>JBJEOO010000029.1:0-4153 GCA_051880755.1 Hominenteromicrobium sp. | reverse complement strand
TCGCGAAGTATATCGCGAACCTGAATGTCGATGTGCTCGATATCGGCGTACCGGTGCTTTCGATGCACGCGCCGTTTGAGGTTGTTTCAAAGCTTGATGTCTATATGGCCTATAAGGGCTTTAAGGCATTCTTCGACGAAAAGTAAAGATTTCCCGAATTTCAAGGGCGGCGTGGACACAGTTTCACGCCGCCTTTTGATATTCCCGGAAAACACGGGTATACTGCGGATAGAGTGCGCGAAGGGGGAAAGAAGGATGGATCTGCTGACGGCGAAGCGTACGGCGGAGCTGCTGCTGCGGCTTTCGGGGCAGAAAGAGGAGGTGGCCGTTCTGCCGATGCGCGTGCAGAAGGTGCCGTTCGCATCCGTTCCGGCCAGTACGGGGCGGCTTCCGCGCTGTGCGCCGGAGGCCGCCGGTATACCGAGCGGGTATCTGCAGGAGTTTCTGCGGTGCGCGGCCGAGGACAGGGAGGGAAACCTGCACAGTCTGACGGTTCTGCGGCACGGAAAGGTGATTGCCGCATGCAGCTTTCCGCCGTATGACCGGGAAATCTGGCATGTTTCCCATTCGCTCTGCAAAACGGTCACGGCGCTTGCGGTCGGCATTCTGATGGATCAGGGGGCGCTTGATCCGGATGAGCGTGTGACCGACATCTTTGCGCAGAAGGCTTCACCGGTCGCGCGGATTCGTTACCGCAGCCTGACGGTTCGGCACCTGCTTTCCATGACCAGCGGCGCGTCTTTCAGCGAGATTTCCTCCGCAGCGCAGGAAGACTGGGTACGCGGCTTTCTGGATTCCGCCCCGCAGTTTGAACCGGGCGCGTCATTTCAGTATAACAGCATGAATACGTATATGCTTTCGGCGGCAATCCGGGAAAAGACGGGCTGCTCTTTATCCGCGTTTCTGCAGGCACACCTTTTCGGCGCGATGGGAATCCGCCGGTTTCATTGGGAAACCTGTCCGCTTGGCATTGAAAAAGGCGGATGGGGGCTGTATCTTTTGCCGGAGGATATGGCAAAGCTCGGCCAGCTTGTGCTGAATGGCGGTGCATGGCAGGGCAGACAGCTTGTCAGCAGAGCGTATATCCGGGAGATGTGCGGAAAACACAGTGAACCACCGAAGACCATGAGCGATTACGGCTATGGATGGCAATGCTGGCTTTGGGCGCGGCCAGGCTCCATGATGTTCAACGGTCTGTTCGGGCAGAATATTCTGGTGATTCCGGAGCTTGATATGGTGATCGTTTCGACGGCAGGCGGCGACCGCATGTTTGGAAAATCCGCTTTTCTTTCACTTTGTGAAACGTATTTCGGCCCGCGCACCGTCTTTCCGCGCGTGCTGCCGCCGGATCCGCCGGCCTTCCGCAGCCTGCGGAAATATATCCGGATTCTGGAGGATCCGAATCTGCGGGGAAAGCCTGCGGAGCGCGGACTGTCTGCCGCGTTCAGCCGATACCAGCAGCATCGCTTTTGCTCGGAACAGAACCTGCGGATCAACAGAAACCGGTATGCGGTTGAATCCGGTACGGCACGGCTGCTGCCGCTCTTTGTGCAGATTTTTGAAAACAATTACACAAGCGGAATCAGTCGGATAGGCTTTGCGTATAAAGGCGAAGAGCTTTACATGCATATCGAGGAGGGGACGGAGAAAAACACGCTTGCGGTCGGGTTTTCCGGGCCGAAGCGGAACGATATTCACGCGAACGGTGAGGTGCAGACCGCTGCCGTGTCCGGCATGTGGGCGCGGGATGAGGACGGCATACCGGTGCTGAAGCTTGAGATTGCCTTTCTGGAGCAGTCCAGCACGCGGTATATCAAGCTGTTTTTCCCCACACCGGAAACCATACGCGCGGAGTTTTCGGAGCGGCCGTCGAAGCAGGCCGTTCGGGACGGCGCTTCCGTGGTGCTCGGGGCAAGCCGGCTGCTCGGGACGCTTTCCGGCGCGGGGCAGGAGCGGTTCCTGGCGCGTTTTGATGCGCTTGCGGAGCCGGTGCTGACCGGCCGCCTGATCCGGTCATAAAGGCATCAAAAAAGCTCCTGACGGAATCGCATGTCAGGAGCTTTTGTTAAGCTATTTTGCTTTACAGCGGGAGCTGATCCAATTCGTCTTCCGTATAAACCGGGATGCCGTTTTCAAGCAGCAGCGAAACGGTTACGCCGTTTCCCGCAGTTTTGCCGCCGGAAAAGGTGCCGTCATAAATCAGGCCTTTGCCGCAGGACGGGCTTTTGGCTTTCAGAATCGCAAAATCCGCGTGATTCAGCTTCGCAAGGTACAGGGCGGCCTCCGCCCCTTTGCGGTATTGCTCGGTCACGTCGCGCCCGGCCGAGGACATCACTCGGCTGCCGACGATCTCCGAAGGGTCGCGCGGCGTCGTCAGCCCGCCCATCTGCTCCGGACACACGCCGAGCAGAACGTGGTCCTTTGCGAGCTCCAGAATTCTTTCGTTTTTGCAGTCGTCGCCTTTATAGCGGCATGCGCAGCCGAGCAGGCAGCTGCTGACCAGAATGACAGCCATCCGTTATCCACTTCTTTCTCTCAGAATAAGGTGATTGTAACATTTTTGCGTTTTGCCGTCAAGCGGGAAAAGAATCGGCCGAATCCGGTTGCTTTTGCCGGAAAACTGTGCTATGATTAGCAAAACAGCCGTATCGCAATCTGTATATAAAAGGAGTTTGCTGCATGGAAGAATATCTCTCGAATCTGACGATTTTTACGCATCCGCTGATCCAGCATAAGGTCAGCCATCTCTGCGATGTGAACACCGGTTCCAAGGAGTTCAGCGAGCTGGTCAAGGAGCTTGCGATGCTCATGGGCTATGAAACGCTCAAGGAACTGAAAACAAAGAATGTGGAGATTCAGGCGCCGCTGCAGAAGATCACGACGCCGGTGCTCGCCGAAGATTTCACTATTGTGCCCATCCTGCGCGCCGGTCTCGGCATGGTGGACGGTCTGCGCGCGCTGTCTCCGACGGCAAAGGTCGGCCACATCGGCCTGTACCGCGACGAGGAAACCCTGCTGCCCAAGACCTATTATTTCAAGCTCCCGGTGGATGCCTCCAGCGGCCCGATCATTGTGGTTGACCCGGCGCTTGCGACCGGCGGCAGTGCGGATGCGGCCATTCAGTTCGTCAAGGATTCCGGCTGCACGAACATCAAGTTCATGTGCATCTTTGCTTCCGAGGTCGGCATCAAGCTGCTGTATGAGAAGCATCCGGACGTGAAGGTGTATGCGGCGAATTATGCGCCCGGCCCGCTCAACGAGCAGGGATACATCTATACGGCTGCAGGAGACGCGGGTGACCGGCTGTGCGGCACGGTCAGCTACAAGCCGCAGAAGGGCTGATAAAATACGCAAATCGTCAATGTTATGGCTCTCCGGCACTGCCGGAGAGCTTTTTTAACAAACTTTTACAAAGTGTTCATTGATCCGTCACAATTCGTTGACTTTTGAGGTTTCGTGTGGTAGAATACCGGATGATAAAAAACAAGGGAGAGATGCATTTTGAAGTTGATCTATGATGTGGCTGATAAGCCCAAGTTCAGCAAAACCCTGGTTTTTGCGTTTCAGCAGATGATCGCCATCATGGCGGCAACGCTGCTCGTGCCGATGCTCGTTTCGAGCTACGGCCTTGAGGCGGACGTTGCGGCTGCCCTGTTCGGCGCCGGCATCGGCACGATCGTCTACCTGCTGTTCACCAAGCGCAGAAGCCCTGTATTCCTCGGTTCGTCCTTCACCTTCCTCGGCGCGTATGCCGCTTCCATCGGCCAGAATTACGGCTACTGGGGCATGATCATCGGCGTTGCGTTTGCCGGTCTGGTCTATGTCGTGATCGCGCTGATCATCAAGCTCGTCGGCTCCGGCTGGGTCAACAAGCTGATGCCCGCAGTCATCATCGGACCGATTGTCGCCCTGATCGGTCTTTCGCTCTCCGGCACGGCAACGAGCTGGCTCATGGGCAACGGCGCTGCGGCTGTCACCTATGGGGAGACCTACAATTGGGTTTCCATCATCTGCGGTCTTTTCACCTTCTTCATGATCGTTGTTGCGTCCGTCAAGGGCTCCAAGACCGTTAAGCTGATTCCGTTCATCATCGGTATCGGTACCGGCTATGCACTGGCGCTGATCTTCACGATCATCGGCTGCATCACGGGTA
>JBJEOO010000028.1:0-18396 GCA_051880755.1 Hominenteromicrobium sp. | reverse complement strand
GTATGCGGTCGATCATCTGAATATGACGGTTCCCGCCGGCGCGATATACGGTTTTATCGGCGAGAACGGGAGCGGAAAATCCACAACCGAGAAGCTGATCTGCGGGCATCTTGTTCCGGACGAAGGCTCCATCCGGCTTTTCGGAAGGGACTACACCGATCCCGGCGTACGGGCGAGAGTCGGTTCGCTGATCGAGGACCCCGGCTGCTTTCCCGGGTCGAGTGTGTATCAGAACCTGATGATGCAGGCGATTAACCTCGGCCTTGAGAACCGTGACGGGGAAATCAGGCGCGTACTGGACATTGTCCGCATGGGAGACTCCGCCAATATCAAATTCAAGAGCTGCTCGCTCGGCATGAAGCAGAGAATCGGCATTGCGATGGCTTTGCTCGGGGATCCGGCTCTGCTGATTCTGGATGAACCCATCAACGGACTGGATACCGACGGCATGCGGATCATGCGCGAAATCCTTGTGGACATTACGCAGAAATACGGCTGCACGGTTCTGATCTCCTCCCATATTCTCGGCGAGCTGGAAAAAATCGCCACGCATTACGGTGTTATCCGTCAGGGCAGGATGATTGCGGAGCTGAGCGCCGGGGAAATGGACGGCCGGGCGCAGCTTTTCACGTCGCTCAAAACCAAGGACATGAAGGGTGCGAAGAAGCTGCTGGCCGGGAAATTTGAGGATGTCCGCGAAGAAGACGGATACATCCGGGTATACAATGTGGATGACACGGCGGCGGTCGTAAATATTCTGATGAAGAACGGTCATGCCGTGCATGAGCTTCGGAAGAACAAGATCGGTCTTGAAGAATATTACATCGAGCTGATGTCCGGACAGGAGGTCAAGTAAAAATGGAAGAAAAACAGGAATTGAAATTTGAGTCTCCCAGCTTTTCCAGACGGCTGAAGGGAATGCTCGGCGTGGATTTTTACCGTCTGTTCCACACGCCCATGTTTTATATTTTCCTCGGCATTGCCGCGATTATCCCCGCTATGGTGTCGGGCTTCACAGCGGCGCCCGATGCGAGCGGCCGTGCCATGGAGCCTTTGTACGCCAATGTGTGGCAGATTATTGCCGCTTCCGAGCCGCTGTATGTGGTTCACAGCATCGCCGATTACGCCAATATGAACATGGTATTCATCTTCGGCGGCATCATGGTTTCCATCTTTATCGGGCACGATTATAAGAGCGGCTATGTCAAGCAGCTCTTTACCACCCACGCCAAGAAGCAGGACTATATGATGTCCAAGAGCATGGTCTGTGCCTTTGCCATGGCGTGTATGTGCATGACATACCTCATCGGCGGCACGGTCGGCGGCTTGCTGGCCGGTTATTCGCTCGAGGTGAATGTCGGTTCGCTGGTTCTTGCCATCCTCGGCAAAATGGTGATGAGTCTCGGCTGGGCAAGCCTCTATACCTTCCTGAACATCATCTTCAGAAGATATTTCGGCGTTTCCATTGCGTCCAGCTTCTTCTTCGGCACCGGTATCCTCATCATCGGGGCGGCGGCCCTTGTGGAGAACCTGTCCCTGCCCGCAGCCTTTCTGAATATTTTCCTGTACGGCTCGTCCGTCAACGCATGTCTGGTCAGCAATATCGGAACGCTGCTCCTCTGTGCGGCGGTATCGGCAGCCTGGGCGGTCATTTATAATGTACTGGGCACGCGCATCCTGTCAAAGAGCGACGTGTATTGAGGAGGCGATATACATGCATGCGGTTGAAATCAGAAATCTTTCAAAAAATTTTGGCCCGAAGCAGGCGGTCTGCGGGCTGAATATGACGGTGCCGATGGGCGCGGTCTACGGCTTCATCGGAGAGAACGGTTCCGGCAAATCCACCACGGAAAAAATGATCTGCGGACTTTTGCCGATCAGCGGCGGGTCCATCAGGCTGTACGGCAGGGATTATATGGACGGAGCGGTAAAAGCAAAGATCGGCGTGCTGATCGAAGCACCCGGCTGCTTCCCCGGACTCTCCGTTTGGGATAACATGATGCTTCAGGCGGCGAATTTACGGATTCCCGATGCGGAAAAACAAGTTGTAAAAACGCTGAAAACGGTCCGCATGGAAGGCGCCGCAGGAAATAAGTTCAGAAACTGCTCGCTTGGCATGAAGCAGAGAGTCGGCATCGCGATGGCGCTGCTCGGCGACCCCGCCCTTCTGGTGCTCGATGAACCCCTGAACGGCTTGGACGCCGACGGTATGCGGATTATGCGGGAGGTGCTGACCGATCTTGTAAAAGACGGCAGCCGCAGTGTTCTGGTATCCTCTCATCTGCTGGGGGAGCTTCAGAAGATCGCCACGCACTACGGAATCATCCGTCACGGGAAAATGATCCGGGAAATGACGGCCGACGAGCTGGATGCGAGCTGCCGCACCTATGTGGCGCTCCGGGCCGGCGAAATGAACAGAGCCAAGATGCTGCTTGGCTGCAAGTATGCCCGTGTGGAAGAGGATGAAGCAGGATACCTGCGTGTTTACGATGCAGCGGCGCCGGAAGACATTGTGATCTGGCTCTATCAGAACGGCGTCTGTGTTACCGAAATTGAAACAGACAAGATCGGTCTGGAAGAATATTATATCGATCTTATGAAGGAGGGAAAATAACATGGACAATGCAGTGGAATTTGAAAAAGCCGGCTTTGCCGAGCGGCTGAAAAGCATGCTGAAGGTGGATTTCAGACGGATGGCAAAGTCAAAGCGCTTTTATATTCTGATTGCCTGTGCGCTTGTCATTCCGATTCTGATGACCGTCATGATGACCATGATGGACGGCTCGGTTTCGGTCGACCCCCAGACGGGCGCGGAAACCGTGATGGAAGGCCCGGAAAACGCCTGGCAGTCCATCGGTTCGCTGCCCGGTGCCGACGGCGAAACGATGGGCGGCATGGATGTTTTGAGCATGTGCAACATCAACATGGTGTTTATGGGTGCGGCGGTTTTTATCTGCCTGTTTATTTCGGAGGATTTCAAAAGCGGATATGCAAAGAATCTCTTTGCCGTGCGCGCCGGAAAGGGCGAGTATGTCGTTTCCAAAACGCTCGCGGGCTTTCTCTGCGGAGCACTGATGCTGATCGCTTACCTGATCGGCGCAATGCTCGGCGGCGCCGTTTCGGGTCTGTCCTTTGATCTCGGCACGCTGACGGCGGGAAATATCGCCATGTGCATGATTTCCAAACTCTTTCTTATGCTTGTGTTTGCTGCAATTTTTGTGCTTGTCAGTGTGGCGGCAAAACAGAAGACGTGGCTGGCGCTCTGCGGCTCTCTCGCCGCCGGCATGCTGCTTTTCATGATGGTTTCCATGATTACCCCGCTGGACTCCGGCATGATGAATGTCACGCTTTGTCTTTTGGGCGGCGTATTGTTTGCCGTCGGGCTTGGCGCGGTCAGCCGTGTGATTCTGAAAAAGACGAGCCTGGTATAATCTCAGACCAGCGGTCGGCGGAGCGTATCGAGCGATATGGCTCCGCCTTCATCAGAAGGTTTTAATAAGTCGGATTGACACGGAAGGATCCGTTCATGTTATAATAAAATCAAAATGTGAGGTGCCCGTATGAAAGCTGCTGTTTATCTGGGAAAAGAAAATATTGAAATCAGAGAGCTGCCCATGCCGCAGTGCGGCGATAACGATGTGCTCATCGAGAATCTGTATTCCAGCATTTGCGGAACGGATGTCGCGGTGTTTCAGCACGGTCCCGGCACGGGACACCGTGTGGATATCGGCGGTGAGTTCGGCCATGAAACCGTATCGCGTGTCGCAGCGGTCGGTAAGAATGTCACGGAGTTTGCAGTCGGAGAGCGAGTATACCCGTATCCGCTTTACGCCAAAGACGATACGCGCCGCGCGGGAACAATCGGCGGTTTTTCGGAATATATTCTGGTTCCGAACGCGAGGCGCAATCATTCTCTTTATGCGGTTGACGATGCGATTTCCGACCGGCTGGCCTGCCTGATTGAGCCGTTCACGGTGGGCTGCCGCGCGGCAAAAAGAGCGGAGCCGAAACGAAATGAAACGGCCGTTGTGTTCGGCTGCGGTACGATCGGTATGGCGGCAGCCGTGACCCTGAAGCATTCCGGCCTTGAAAAGGTGATGCTGTGCGATTATTCCGCCTTCCGTCTGGATATTGCAAAGGCGCTCGGCTTTGAGGTCTGCTGCATGGCAGAGGAGGATTTTATTGCCCGTGCAAAGGCGTATTTCGGGGATGCGCCGTCGCTTCAGGGCAGAACGGCCGATATTGATATCTGGATTGACGCCGCCGGCGCGGAATCCGTATTTGACACCTTTATGAAAAAGGGCAAAATTTTCAGCCGGTTTGTCTCGGTTGCCGTAAATAAGGCGCTTCGCAGTCTGGATATGCTGCACCTGACCTATTCGCAGAAAAGCATCATCGGTTCGGGCGGATATATGCCCGAGGATGTCGGGACCGTTATGGACATTATGAAAAGCGGAAAATGGGCGCTTGAAAAGCTGATTACCCATGAATTCAAAATCGATGCACTGGAAACGGCCATCCGCACCGCGGGCGATGTGAACAGCGCGCTGAATGTGACCATCCGGTTTGACGCAGAGGAATAATGCGGGCGGGAGCGGTTGGCACAGACACGGCGGGCAGGATTCCGGCTGCTCAGCCGAAAATAATTTTGAAATCGGGAAAACGCAAACAAAACTTTAACATTTATACTGTATCATTCATGCAGGAGGTTGTGATGCTATGTTTCAGATATTGGTAGTGGAGGACGACGCGGATTTGAACCGTACGGTTTGTACATTTCTGAATAACAGCGGCTATGAGGCTTCAGGATGCCTGAATGCAGCCGACGCTTATGACGCCATGTATGAGCATACATTCGATTTAATCGTATCCGACATTATGATGCCGAATACGGACGGCTTTGAGTTTGCGAAAACGGTTCGCTCCCTGAATGAGGAGATCCCGATTCTCTTTATGACGGCGCGGGATGATTTTGCGTCCAAGCAGCGCGGGTTCCACATCGGCATCGACGATTATATGGTAAAGCCCATCGATCTTGATGAACTGTTCCTGCGCATCGGTGCTTTGCTCCGCCGCTCCAAAATCGCGTCCAGCCGCAGGCTTGAGGTCGGCAGCTTTACAATGGATGCCGACGAGCATACCGCGTATCTGGACGGCGAAGAAATACAGCTTACCATGCGGGAATTTAACATTTTGTATAAGCTTCTGTCCTATCCCAAGAAAACCTTCACACGCCAGCAACTGATGGATGAGTTCTGGAATGCCGATACGGAAACCGCACCCCGCGCAGTGGATGTATATATGACCAAGCTGCGCAGCAAGCTCAGCGGCTGCAATGCTTTTGAAATCGTCACCGTTCACGGATTGGGCTATAAGGCGGTATTATTGAAATGAAACTCTTGAAAGGTATCCATACATACATCGTTACATTTTTGAGCTTCTTTTTGCTGTGTGCTTTTGTCGTCACGGTTTCTTTTCTGCTGTTTTTCCGGAATGCCGGGGAAATCGATGAATCTCAGATCCGTTTCGCGGCCATTGTGACCTTTGTCAACGTGCTGCTGATTACGCTGCTTTTCACGGTCGGAGATACCGTTCGCCGCCGGTTTACGGTAGACAGGCCTGTCAAGGAGATTCAGGATGTGCTCCGGCGCCTGACAAACGGAGATTACAGCGCGCGGGTTTCCGAATCCTTTGCCGCGGGAAGATACAGCAAGTTCGGTGAAATCGCACAGAGCATCAACGCGCTGGCCAAGGAGCTTTCCGGCGTGGAAACCCTGCGCACGGATTTCATTTCCAATGTATCGCATGAGCTGAAAACGCCGCTGGCCGTTATGCAGAATTACGGGACGATGCTCCAGCAGCCGGGGCTTGCGGAGGAAAAGCGGATTGAATACGCCAAGTCCATCAGTGACGCCTGCCGCAGGCTGGCCCATCTGATTACAAATATTCTGAAACTGAACAAGCTGGAAAACCAGCAGATCTTTCCGACCGTTGAGGAATATGATCTGAGCGAACAGCTTGCAGAATGTCTCCTGCAGTTTGAAAATGTCTGGGAGAAAAAGCATATCGGTCTTGAAACCGATATCCCCGACGGCGTGCGGATCCGCGCGGATGTTGAGCTGCTCACGCTGGTTTGGAACAACCTGCTGTCCAACGCGTTCAAGTTTACCGAGGACGGCGGCACGGTGGGGGTGAAGCTGACTGCCGACGAAAACTGCGCAGCCGTAAGGGTTTCCGACACCGGCTGCGGCATGAAGCCGGAGGTCGGCGCGCATATTTTCGATAAGTTCTATCAGGGCGACACATCGCATGCCACACAGGGCAACGGTCTGGGTTTGTCCCTTGTCAAACGGGTGGTGGATATCATGCAGGGAGAGATTGAGGTTGAAAGCGTTTACGGACAAGGCAGTACCTTCACGGTAAGAATACGGAGGTTCTGATATGGCGGATTGGAGAAAGATCGGCAGAAAGCTGCTTTTCCCGCCGGGATGGCTGATTGTTATTCTGGCTGCCGTAAGCGCCGCCGGCTTGGCGGTTGTTTTTGTAAAGGAATTGGATGCTTCATCGGTCGTCTGGATTTCCGGTTTGGTATACGCCGTCTATGCGCTGGCGGCCTATTCGCTGACGGCCGTCTGTGCGGCCTGCGTTGTCCTGCTTCCGGGATATTACCGAAAGATCAGACAGAAGATTTACGGCAATCGGTTCGGAAACAGGTATATGACCGACGCCGCATACAGAACGCATCTTTCCCTTTATGCTTCTTTGATCATCAATCTTCTGTATGTGGCAACCAATTTGTTTTCGGGTATTCTATACCGCTCGGTCTGGTCGATCACCCTTGCGGCGTATTACATCATTCTGGCGGTGATGCGCTTTTTATTGCTTCGGTTTGCCAGCAAAGTGGGGATCGGGAACGATCGCGTCAAGGAGCTTCAGCGTTCAAGGCTTTGCGGAGCCATCCTGATGACCGTCAATCTCGCGCTTTCCGGCGTTGTCATTCTGGTGATTGTACAAAACAAGGGATTCCGGTATAACGGCATGATGATCTATGTCATGGCGATGTACGCGTTTTATGTCACGGTTCATTCGGTTGTCAATATCTTCAAGTACCGGAAATATAACAGCCCGGTCATGTCCACGGCAAAATCCATCAGTCTGGCGGCGGCGCTGGTTTCCATGCTGGCGCTTACAACCGCTATGCTTTCTCAGTTCGGCAGTGAAAACAAAACGCCTCACTTCAATCAGATTATGGTTGGAGCAACCGGCGCGGGCGTGTGCCTGATCGTCATAGCTATATCTGTTTATACCATCGTACGCACAAACAAAGAATTAAAAAAGCTGCGTCTTCATAATTCTCAAACATAATTTTATCACCACGGCAGCAGGCAGACCGTATTCTATATTCAGAACCAAGAAGGAGGAAAGCAGAATGGACAATCAGGACAAAGAAAAATTCAGCTATACGTATTCCGCAAAGGAACAGGAAGAAGTCAATCGAATCCGCAAAAAGTATGTGGCGGAGGAAGACAAAATGGAACAGCTCCGCCGTCTGGATGCCGGTGTTACCGAAAAAGCAACCGTCATATCCATACTTGTCGGCATTGTCGGCGCTTTGATTTTGGGTGTCGGCATGTGCTGTGCAACGGTATGGCAGGGCATGTGGTTTATTCCCGGCATCGGGATCGGTCTGGTCGGCATGGCCGTTCTGGCTTTGGCGTATCCCGTTTATCAGAGGGTGCTGAAAAAGGAGCGCGAAAAGATTGCCCCCGAGATTATTCGCCTGACGGATGAATTGATGAAATAAGGCGGTTTCCACGCGCATTCATCATGCAGGAAGCCGTATGTACAGTTTTTAGCCAGTCAAAAATGGCAGCAGGATTTTGTTTCCTGCTGCCGTTTGTCAATTATGTATTCGGATCATTGAGGGACTCAACCTTCTGTGTACCGTATTCGAGCGCGGTTTTCAGAACGGCTTCCAGACTTTCCGGCGGCGTGTCCGGCGTCAGGTGGTTGCCGAAGGTCAGAATGAACCGGCCGTCCTTCCGGGCGTAGGTGTCAATGAGATATTTGACCTCGCGTTCACAGTCGGCGGGTGTTCCGTAGGGAATGGTGCGCTGCACGTCAAAGCCGGCCCAGATGCAGATATCGCCGCCGTAGCGCTCTGCAATCGTTTTCTCTTCCATGGTATATTTCTGGATCGGATGCAGGACGTCAAGCCCGATCTCAATGAAATCCGGGATGAAGCGCTCGATGTTGCCGCAGGTGTGCAGCCAGAAATGCATGCCGTGCGCGTGCGCGGTGTCGATCAGCTCCTTGTAATAGGGCTTGAAGAACTCGCGGAAAACCTCCAGTGAGAAGAACGGCGACGTCTGCGTGCCGATGTCGTCTGAGGTGAAGATACCGTCACATCCGTATTCGTCGCCCATCTTTGCGATGAGAACCTTGTAAAAATCCGTCAGCGCGCGGTAGAGCTTGTGAACTTCATCCGGATATTCATAGAAATCGCACAGCGCGTTTTCCATGCCGCGCAGGCTCCAGTGGCGCTCAAAAAAGCAGTACCACCAGCTTGCAAGCCGATAGGAATCGTCCCCGGGCGCACGCGGTGTCACAGAGGCATACACGGCCGGAGACAAGGGCGAGGGAAAATGCGCGAGCACTTCGTCGATATCCTCCATATCAAAGAAGCACTGTGCGTCGAGCGCGGCTTTTCCGCTGTTCTGTACGCGGTCAATGTTGACCCATTTGAAGTCCGGGTCCAGCTCATGCCCGGTGATGGGCGTGGGGGTGTTGACGAATATGCTGCTGATGTCGCCGGGGTACTTTTCCGTGTCGATATTCATGGCGCCTCGCCAGCAATCAAAGGTCATGGGAATCCGGTAAGCGTTTCCTTTACCGTCAATGACCCGTTTCAGTTCCTCGCGTGTGAGCGATCTGTTTTCCATACAAAATCCTCCGATTGTTCTGCCGCTGACGGCAGATGGTTCCTTTTGAGCGGCCGCCGCAGTATCCGGCAGCCTGTGTCATCATAGCACATTGCGGCAAAACAATCAAGAGCGGGTTGACAAGTCCTTTTAATCTGCTTTACAATATCAGAAGAAGCGGGAAAACCCGCAAAAGTCAGCAAGGAGTGTTCTCAATGGAGAAAAAATTCAGGATCGGAATCATCGGCTGCGGCGGCATTGCGAACAGCAAGCATATGCCTTCTCTGAAAAGACAGCCCAACGCGGAGCTTGTCGCGTTCTGTGATATTGTTGAGGAGCGCGCGCAGAAGGCGCTGCTGGAATTCGGCGCGGAGGGCGCAAAGTGCTACACCGACTACAGAGAGCTTCTGAAGGATGAGACCATCGATATTGTGCATGTCTGCACACCGAACCGCGAACACAGCTTCATTACGGTGGACGCGCTCGAAGCCGGCAAGCATGTTATGTGTGAGAAGCCGATGGCGATCAACGGCGAGGAAGCCCAGAAAATGCTGGATGCCGCGCGCCGCACCGGCAAAAAGCTGACCATCGGCTACCAGAACCGCTACCGGCCGGATTCGTGGTATCTGAAGCGCGCGTGTGAAGCGGACGAGCTGGGCGAGATCTATTACGCAAAGGCCCATGCGGTTCGCCGCCGCGGCGTTCCGACCTGGGGCGTCTTTATCGACGAGTACGAGCAGGGCGGCGGCCCGCTGATTGACATCGGCACGCATGCGCTGGATCTCACGCTCTGGATGATGGACAATTATAAGCCGAAGCTCGTGGTCGGCAGCGTTTTCAAAAAGCTGGGCGGCCAGAAGGAGTGCGGCAACGCCTGGGGTGACTGGGACGCGGAGAAGATTACGGTGGAGGATTCCGCTTTCGGTTTTATCGTGATGCAGAACGGCGCGACCATCTCGCTGGAATCGGCGTGGGCGCTCAACACACTGGATGTCATTGAGGCGAAAACGACGCTCTGCGGCACGAAGGCGGGCGCGGATATGCGCGACGGCCTGCGGATTAACCGCGTCAAATACAACAAATGGACCACCGAGCAGGTCGATATCAACTCGGCCAATATTCCTTACCGCGGTGCGACGCCGGAAAAGCCGTCCGATACGGAGGCGCGCCTGTGGCTGGATGCCGTTGCGAACGATAAGGACGTTGTTGTCAAGCCGGAACAGGCCATCGTCGTTACCCGGATTCTGGATGCGATTTATCGTTCCGCAAAAACGGGAAAGCCTGTTTGCTTTGATGAGAACGGATTGCCGATGGAATAATCAACGCAGAAACTTGCATAGGGCCTGTGCCTTATGCAAGTTTTTTTGACTTTTTCGCCCGTTTGTGCTACATTGGTTCCAACAGGCGCCATGAAGGCGCAGAAAGCGGCAGAAGCCGGAGAATTCGGAAAGGAAAAACAAAATGAAAACACTTTATCTCGAATGTGCCATGGGCGCTGCAGGCGATATGCTCATGGCGGCGCTTCTGGAGCTTCTGCCGGAGCCGGAGCGGTTTCTTGAAAAGATGAACAGCCTCGGTCTGCCGGGCGTGACGGTGGCGCGTGAGCCGATGACCAAGTGCGGCATCTGCGGCACGCATATGCGCGTCACGGTAAACGGCGTGGAGGAGGAGAGCCATGATGTGCACGATCATGAACACACGCATGACCACGAGCATGCGCACGATCACGACCATGAGCACGACTGTGAACACACCCATGAGCATGCGCACGACCATGAACATACCCATGACCACGGCCACGATCATGAACATGACCATCATCACCACCACAGCCACAGCAGCATGGCGGATATTTCGGAGCGGATCGCGGCGCTTGAGCTGCCGCAGGCGGTGAAGGAAAACGCGCGCGCCGTTTATGAACGGATTGCCGAAGCGGAGTCCCATGCGCACAACGTGCCGGTGGATCAGATTCATTTTCATGAGGTCGGCACACTGGATGCCGTTGCGGATATCGTCGGTGTCTGCCTGCTGATCGATATGCTGAAGCCCGAGCGCATCGCTGCGTCTCCGGTGCATGTTGGCAGCGGTCATGTGCACTGTGCGCACGGCGTGCTGCCCGTTCCCGCACCAGCTACAGCGTATATTCTGCGCGGTGTGCCCACATACGGCGGTGAGATTCAGGGTGAGCTGTGCACGCCGACCGGCGCAGCGCTGCTGAAGCACTTTGCCTCTGAATTTACCCCGATGCCGGAGATGACGGTGGAGAAGATCGGCTGCGGCATGGGCAAAAAGGATTTTCCGCGTGTGAACTGTGTACGCGCGTTCTGGGGCGAAACAGCGGAGCGAACAGAGACGGACACCGTTGTTGAACTCGACTGCAATCTCGATGATATGACCGGAGAGGCGCTCGCCTTCGCCGCGGAGGAACTGCTCCGTGCCGGCGCACGCGATGTGTTCACGACGCCGATCTATATGAAAAAGGGCCGGCCGGCATATCTGCTTTCCTGCATCTGCACGGCGGAACAGGCGGACGAGATGGCCGCGCTGATCTTCCGGCACACCACAACGCTCGGCATACGCAAGAAAATCTGTGAGCGGTATGTGCTGGACCGCACCGTGGAGACCGTCCGGACGCCGTACGGCGAGGCGCGGTGCAAAACGGCCTGCGGCTTCGGCGTTGAAAAGCGGAAGCTCGAATACGAGGATGCGGCGCGTCTTGCGCGCGAAAACAGCGTCCCGCTTTCGGACATTACAGAGAACCGATAAAAAGAATCGCTGCGTACCGAAAGAGATACGCAGCGATTTCTTTATGCGCAAAAGCGGCTTATTTGCCGTGCTTCTGCATGTATTCGAGGTTCTTTTTGATCAGCTCGCAGCGCTGGCGGACGCAGTCCGGCGAACGGAGCGGATCGGAGGGCGTGCCGAAGGCGTAGTCGAGAAGCTGCTCGATGCTGGAAGCCGCGACGTGCATGCGCGTATCGGAGGAGGCGTAGTAAATGTAAACCTTACCGTCGTCATCCGCAATCGCACCGTTCGTAAATACGACGTTCGAGACGTCGCCGACGCGCTCTGCGCCGAGCGGAGCGATGAAGAAGCCGCCCGGCTCCGCAATCAGCTTTGCGGGATCCTGCAGATCCGTGACAAAGACATAGAGCACATAGCGCAGGCCTGCCGCAGTGTTGCGCACGCCGTGCGCGATATGCAGCCAGCCCTTCTCGGTTTTGATCGGCACCGCACCGGCGCCGTTCTTCGACTCGGTAATCGTATGGTAGCGTCTCGGGCTGACAACCTTTTCCTCGTCGATCACGGCGTTCGTGATGTCGTCGCACAGGCCGAAGCTGACGCCGCCCTGATCGCCCGCCTCAATGAAGCTGTCCTGCGGGCGGGTGTAGAATGCGTACTTGCCGTTGACAAATTCCGGATGCAGCACGCAGTTGCGCTGCTGCGGGGACTTCGTTCTGAGGTTGGGCAGGCGCTCCCAGTTGACCAGATCCTTTGTGCGGACGATACCGGCGGAAGCGAAGGCCGCGGAAAGGTCATTCACGGTTTTGTCCTTGCTCTCGCTACAGAAAACGCCGTAGATGTAGCCGTCTTCATGCTGTGTCAGGCGCATATCATAGACGTTCGTCTCCTCGGGATCCGTATCCGGCAGAACGACCGGATAATCGTCAAAGCGGAAGCCCTGCACCGGGCTGCTGCTGCGCGCAACCGCGAAGAACGACTTGCGGTCGTTGCCCTCCACGCGGGCAACCAGACAGTATTGACCGTTGAGCTTGATTGCGCCGGAGTTCATCACGGCATTGACGCCGAGACGCTCGAGACCGAGCGGGTTCGTTTCCTCGTCAAGGTCGAATTTCCAGAACGGCGGGATATGGTCGCGGGTCAGAACCGGATTTTCGTAACGCGTGTAAATGCCGTTGTAAAATTTGGACGGCTTGTTCTCTTGGGCGATCAGCGCTTCATAGTCGCGGAAAGCCTTTTCAATGTTCGGATTCATGGCGTACCTCCGTCAGTTTATTTGTACTGAGTATAGCACGGAAGGCAGGATGCCGTCAATGGCGCAGGCTTATTTTGCACAGATCGTGTCGATCCAAGCGAAAAGCTCCGGAAGGTCATAATCACCCGCGTGCGGAATGCCCCAGGGGAAGGCCAGGTCGGTGTCCGTGCCGGCGCAGCGCAGCTTGGCGGCCAGCAGCGTCGGGATGGCCAGAGAGGTATCGCGGTCGACGGAGCCGTGGCGGATGCGGTAATACCGGGCGGTCGTGCTACGCGCGTCGCCGATATAGGGCATCGGATTCATCATGCGGATCTGATCTTCGTCGGCCAGTTCACCGTTTACCGAGCTGTGTGCCGCGCTGAATGCGGTGAAATGGCGGTATTTGGTATCCGCCGTTCCGAACAGCTCATTTTCCGGTGTGCCGAAGGCTGTGTTATCAAACGCCGGCGCGGTTTTCATACGGGTGCGGAAAGCGATATACGCTTTGAAATCGACGGCTGCGGCGCGGCCGTTTTCAACGGTCAGCCAGTCAAATGCGGAGAGATCCCGGCCTGCGTCCAGCTCCTTTTGAGCCGATGCGAGCACAAGCCGGCAGATGGCGCCGCAGAGTGTTCCGGTGCCGTCCGCGTTCAGCGTCAGCGGCATGCCGTTCTCATCCAAAAGCTGCAGGCTATTGACATAATCCTGGAAAAGGGGCTTCAGCCCGTCGGAAAGCTCGCGCTGTTCTGCGGTCATCTCGCCGTCGAACGGAACGAACTGCGGGCGTTCACCCTCGTGCTGCGGCGGGATCATGCGCATGCGGTGGAAGTCGTTGATGCCGTTGAATTCCCATTCGTAAGCCATGTCGGCGTGGTCGAGATTGGTGATCGGGCAGTAGCAGGAGGCGGCGAAGATGTCGTCGCGCGCATCCGCCGCGCCGAGCGCCGCAAGATACGGGGCATAATCCGGGTGGTTTCCGGATGCGCCGAGCAGCGCGGAAATCGCGCCGCCCGCGCTGGTGCCGTTCGAGATGATTTTCTCCGCGTCGCCCGGTATGCTGGCCGCGTTCCGGTGCAGGAAGCGCACAGCGGCCTTGTAATCGACGATCACGGCCGGCGCCGTGCCGAGAAATTTTCCGGCTTCGTTCTGCATCTCTCTGCCGCGCAGGCCGGGCGATGCAACGACATAGCCGTGTACAAGCGCCTGAAAGATGCTGTTCGGCGCGCCGCGGAAATCCCGGCCGGGATGATCCGCCGGGCCGGGCATATATCCGCCGACCGTGTTCGGCAGGAAAATCGGCGCGGTGTGCAGACTGTACGGGCCGACGCTGCCGCCTTCAAAATAGATTTCGGGCGCAAAGATATGCATGACCTGAAGCTTTGCGTCGACAGGATGCGCGGCGTAGGGGATGTTTTCAAAAGCGCGGTACCGCAGGGTTTGACCGTCGATTTCCATGGTGTTTACGGTATAGAGCTGTTCATTGAATACAGGCATGTTCTTGTCCGTTCCTTTCCAGTATTTTCTTTGTCAGGGCATCACCGGCCTCCCGTGCGGCACGGGTCACTTCTTCAATCTGTGCAGGGGTGATGCGGTCAATGTGGACGCCGCCGGTGCAGACGACGTTTGTGCGCAGTGCAGCACAGAGCTGCTCGGCGAGCAGCCTGCACAGGGCTTCATCCTTGTGTCCCGGCAGGTTCAGAACGCAGGAGGTTGCGCTGTATGAGCCGTCTCCGGTGAGCGACGGACGCGGGACAGCCTGCACGGCACAGCCGATATGCGGGCGATCGCCGCCCTGCAGGCAGACGAGCAGATCCGTTCCGATCAGAACGGCGGATACCTCCAGCGCACCTGCCGGGATCGGAATCCGGATTACGAAAGTCCATTCCATCTGCGATACTCCTTTACCTCGGCGCCGAACGGTTCCAGCAGCTTTGCGGCCATGTGCGCCGTCATGTCCGCAATGGTTTCGGGATGGTGATAAAAGGTCATCATCGGCGGGATAATCCGTACGCCGGGCATTCGGGACAGCTCGCTCAGGTTTCGCAGATGAATCGGACTCAGCGGCGATTCCCGTGCGGCGAGCACCAGCGGCCGCTGTTCCTTGATCGTGACGTCCGCAGCGCGCAGAATCAGATTATCCGCATAACCGCCGCAGATGCCGGCGACGGTTTTCATGCTGCACGGTACGATCAGCATGCCGGCCGTCCGGAATGAGCCGCTGGCCGGACCGGCCCCGATTTCCTCGGGCTGCAGAACGCAGTCGGCCAAAGCTTCCACTTCCTGCAGCGTCCGGTCGGTTTCCTGCGTCAGTGTCAGCTTTGCACCGCCGCTCAGAATCAGATAGGTTTCAAAATCCGGCATGTCGCGGAGCAGCTCCAGACATTTAATCAGAATCGGCTGTCCGCTTGCGCCGGTGGCGGCGACAATCAGTCTTTTTTTCATCGGTACGGCCTCGCCTCCTTCAGCCAGCGGTCTGGGTCAACCTCAAGAAAGCGCGCGCGTCTGAAGCGGTCTTTCAGCGCAAACGGCACGGTGCAGTCGAAAATCGTCTTGCAGGCGATGCCGCGGTCGCGTATGCCGGGCGAATACAGCGGATCATTGGAGGGATCGAGCGGGTGGCAGCGCACGCCGGGAATGGTGATGATGTCCGCATCGCCCTGAAAGCGCGTGTTCATGGCCCAGAGCACGTCGTTCATATCAAAGCAGTCGACATCATCATCCACCAGAAAAATGTGCTTCAATTCGCTGAAGGCGGAAAAGGCGAGCAGCGCAGCCTGACGCTGTCGGCCTTCGTCGCTGGCGGTCATTTTTTTGAACTGCAGAACGGCCATGTATTTGCCGCCGCCGGCGGAGCAGCAGTATACGTTCTGCAGGCGGCCGGGCATCGCCTTTTCCACCATGCCGTAAATACTGGCTTCAGTCGGGATGCCGGCCATGGAAACGTGCTCTTCGCTCGGCCCGATACAGGTCTGCATGATCGGGTTCTTCCGATGCGTGACGGCCTTGACCTTAATGACGCGGCATTGATCGCTGGCCGGGCCGGTGTAGCCGGGGAATTCCGGCATCGCATAGCCGGTATGGCTGTTCTGGTCTTCCTTGATGCGCACATCCGGAAGGACCTCGCCTTCAATGACGTATTCGGCGTTTGCAATCGCACGCTCGGGAATGCTCAGGCAGCTGCAAAGCACAACCGGTGCGCCGCGCAGAGCGCCGGCGACCGAAAGCTCATCGTAGCCGAGCGGCGTTGTGGGCGGCTCGAAACAGGAGCCGATGGAAATGGCGGGATCCACGCCGATGCTGACCGAGATCGGAAGCGGCTGATGAAGCGCCTCCGCACACTCTGCCATAGCGCCGATGTGGCGCGCGCCCGGTGTGAAGAAGATGGACAGCTCGTCCTTCCCCTGAATGCACAGGCGGTGAATGGTGACGTCGTGCGCGCCGGTTTCGGGGTGCGTTGCGTAACACATGCCGAGCGTAATATACGGGCCGGCGTCATCGGGGGTGTTGGTCGGCGCGGGCAGAAGCTTATACAGATCGAAATCCGGATTCTCCGCGCGGTGCACCACCTGCTGGCAGGGAGCCGGCCCTGCTTTCAGAACGGGCGGAACGGGATTCGCCACGCTCCGGTACAGGTTTTTGCCGAGATCCTCGGGCCTGCAGTCCAGCAGTGCCGCAACACGCTTACGGCTTGCCATCACACCGATGGCGATGCGCGCGTCGGGATGCCCTTTGATCGTGTTGAAAATCATCGCCGGGCCTTCCTGAGTCGGGCGGGAAACGGTACCGCCTGCGCCGACGTAGCGGTAAACGCCGGAAAGCTCGGCCATGGGGTCAACCGCCACGTCGGTTTCAATCAATTGTCCGGGAAGCTCTGCGAGCCGCCGCAGCGCGCTGCGCAGATCGGAAATTTTCTCAGCCATGCGGCTATCACACCTTTCGTATGGTTCTGAGAAAATTTTACCCGTTCCGGGCTTTTCAATCAATTCCGATCCTGTTATAATTGATTCCGGAATGGAATGAATAGGAGGGAACGGGATGACCTTTGAGCAGCTTGAGGCTTTTCTGGCGGCCGCACAGGCCGAGACCTTTCTGGATGCGGCGGAGACTCTGCACATTTCACAGTCTGCGCTTTCCAAACAGATCATGAAGCTCGAAAAGGAGCTGGATCTCCGTCTGTTTGACCGCAGCCGCCGCTCGGCGTCTCTGAATGACGCGGGCCGGGCCTTTCAGTCCGAGGCACAGCGCCTTCTGACGCAGTACCGCGCGGCGATGCGCCGCATGGAACTGTTCCGTGCCGACGGCCGGGAGACGCTGCATGTCGGTACGCTGCCGGTGCTCGCGCAGTATCGCCTGACCGGCCGGCTTCGCGATTTTGCGGAAGCGTATCCGGGTGTGCGTCTTGCGCTGGAGGAGCTGGAGGAACAGGCGCTGCTGGACGGCTTGGAGCAGAGGCGCTTCGATGTGATCATTGCCCGCAAGCCCATGCTGGATATGCACAGGCACCGCTTTTTTCCGCTTGCCGGAGACCGGCTGGCGGCTGTCCTGCCTGCGGAGCATCCGCTGGCGCGGGGAAGCGCGGTTTCCGTTGAAGCGCTTCGGAATGAGCGCCTGATTCTGATGCATCCGTACACATCCATATACCGTGTGTGTACGGCGGCTTTTCGGAAAGCGGGGATTGAGCCGCGGATTTCCCGCACGGCGCGCATGGAATCGATTATCGGTGCGGTTGCGGAGGGAGAAGGCATCAGTCTGCTGCCGCAGAGCAGCTTTGAGCTTTTCCAGCACGCGGGGCTGGCAGCCGTGCCGCTTGATCCGCCGCCGGAGATTACAATCGGGCTGGCCTGCCGGAGATCGGACGCGGTTGCGCCGGCGGCTGCGGCTTTTCTGCGGGTACTCGGCGCAGAAGAGCAATAAAAAAGGGAGGCTGCGGCCTCCCTTTCGTTTTCCGGCGGTTACCGGATATCTTTATATTCCGATTTTTCCGCACGGCGGGTCTGAATCGCCGTGATGAGATCCATCAGGCCGTCAACCAGTAAGCTGATGCCGAAAAATACAATGACCGTTTTGGCTGCGCCGAACGGATCGGCAATCAGCACAATGCCCAGTGCGAGCGGAATGAGGGCGGAAAACAGGAGCGGGAACCGGTACGGGCTGTGCAGGGAAAGCCCGTCAATCGCGAGCGGCAGCTTTCCGATGCCGTCAATCAGCAGGAGAATGCCCAAAGTGAGCGGCAGAAAGGAAAGGATGACATCCGGACGGGCGAAGCAGAAGATGCCGAAGGCGGCGAGCAGCAGACCGATGGTCAGCGTGCCGGCGGCGGTGTACCCTTCCTTCCGGGCGCGATAGAAAAACCAGAAGCGGCTGACGGCGTAGGCGAGCGAGGCGATGGCGAGCACCCAGCAAAAGACCGTGCCGGTAACGCCGGGGAAGAGGATCAGCACAAGGCCAAGCACCATGTACAGCAGGGACATGCCGATGGAAGCGCTGCGGGACCAGAAA
>JBJEOO010000027.1:0-4180 GCA_051880755.1 Hominenteromicrobium sp. | reverse complement strand
CAGACCACATTTAACGTGGAAGAATGGGAAAAATGTTTGTTTTTCATCAAAAAGGTATGTACAAACGCTTCAGTTTTTGATACAATATGTAATGCTACCGCGAATCGTCAGCAGGAAGCCAAAACGCTTTCCGCGGAAAGCGACCTGATGATTGTTGTCGGCGGTCGGCACAGTTCGAATACGGCCAAGCTGCGCGATGTATGCGCAGCTTCCTGCGAGACGTATCTCATTGAAACGGCCGACGAGCTGAAAGCCCTGCCCGTTGCAGGCAGGCGTAACATTGGCATAACTGCCGGGGCTTCAACACCGGCAAGCATAATAAAGGAGGTACTTGTTACCATGACAGAAATCAATGAAACAAATGAGCTTAATTTTGAGGAGATGCTTGAAGAGTCACTCAAGAGCTTAAATACAGACGAAAAGGTGCACGGTGTTGTTGTAGGCATTTCTCCCACCGAAGTGTATGTTGACGTCGGAAGAAAGCAGGCTGGTTTTATTCCGGCCGCTGAGCTCTCCTCGGATCCGAATGCGAAGCCGGAGGATCTTGTAAAGATCGGCGACGAAATGGATCTCCTCATCATGAAGACCAACGATCAGGAAGGCACCATTATGCTTTCCAAAAAGCGCATCGACGCGATCAAGGGCTGGGAAGACATCGCAGCGGCTATGGACGCGGCGGAGATTCTGACCGGCAAGGTCACGGAAGTTGTCAAGGGCGGCGTAATCGTTGTTTACAACGGCATCCGCGTCTTTATCCCGGCTTCTCAGGCTGTTGCAAACCGCGGCGATGATCTTGAGGCGCTCAAGAACACCGAGGTTCAGTTCCGCATCATCGAGGTCAACCGTCAGCGCAGACGTGCGGTCGGCTCCATCCGTTCCGTGCTCCGCGAGCAGAAGAAGGAAGCGCAGGCTAAGTTCTGGGAGACCGTTGAGGAAGGCCAGGAGTTCACCGGCACCGTCAAGTCCCTCACAAACTTCGGCGCATTTGTCGATCTCGGCGGCGTGGACGGCATGATTCATATCTCAGAGCTGTCCTGGAACCGCATCAAGCATCCGAGCGAGGTTGTTTCCGTCGGCGATACCGTCCATGTTTATGTCAAGGCTCTTGACCGTGAGAACGGCAAGATTTCCCTCGGCTACAAGAAGATGGAGGATAATCCGTGGGAGATCCTCAAGAATCAGTATCCGGTCGGCACAGTCTGCGAGGCGACCATTGTCGGCATGACCACGTTCGGCGCATTCGCCAAGATTCTCCCGGGTATCGACGGTCTGATCCATATTTCTCAGATCGCGGACAGAAGAATCGAGAAGCCGCAGGATGTTCTCAAGGTTGGCGAGACTGTTAAGGTCAAGATCACAGACATTGACTTCGAGAAGAAGAGAGTTTCCCTCTCGATCCGCGCGCTGCTTGACGAGCAGGGCGAGGCTGCTTCCGAGGAATAATTCATAGTCCAGTCATTGCAGGGTGGTTCTTGCCACCCTGCTTTATATGATGGACTCATTTCAGAACATTGTCCACTGGAGGAACAATAGATGAAGCGAGTAAAAAAACCCGTGTTTTTTATCATCGCGGCTTTGATTCTTGCGCTTACATATACGGCGGTTTGCGGCGTCTATACGCAGAATGGCGATACAAAGAACACTTGGATTAAGGGCGTCAGCGATATCAGATGGGGTATCGATATCCGCGGCGGCGTTGAGGCGACTTTCAGCCCGGCAGACGGTGTTGACGCAACATCGGAGCAGCTGGAATCCGCGAAGGCAATCATTGAGCTGCGCATGGTTTCCAAGAGCATTACCGACTATGAAATCTATACGGATGAAGCCAATGATAAGATCATTGTCCGCTTCCCCTGGAAGAGCGGCGAATCCGATTTTGACCCGGAGAAGGCTATTGAGGAAATTTCCGCGACGGCGCTGCTGACCTTCCGCGAGGGTATGGAATACGAAACGCAGTCGGTCGACGAGAGCGGCAATCCGATTTATCAAACGCCTTCCGGTACGACGGCGGAGAGTGTCATTCTCGAGGGCAGCGATGTTGTCGAGGCCAAGCCGGTCATGCAGCAGAATTCCACAACCGGCGAGTATGAGTATGCCATTTCCCTGAAGCTTTCCGATGAGGGCGCCGAAAAGTTCGCCGAGGCGACGGAGCGCCTGAAGGGCCAGATCATTTCGATTTGGATGGACGATATTATGATCTCCTATCCGACCGTCAATTCCGTCATTACGGACGGCGAAGCTTCGATTACGGGCAACTTTACGGCGTCCAGCGCATCGGAGCTGGCGGCCAAGATTCAGGGCGGCGCGCTTCCTTTTGCACTGCAGACCTCGAATTTCAGCACGGTTAATCCGACGCTCGGCCTCAAGTCGCTGGATGCGATGGTCATGGCTGGTCTGATTGCCTTCGCTGTGATCGCGGTCTTTATGATCGTAGCCTTCAGACTGCCCGGTTTTGTGGCGGTCCTTACGCTGATCGGTCAGATCGCCATCACCTTTGCGGCGATTTCCGGCTATTTCCCGTTTGTCAACAGCTTCACCATGACGCTGCCCGGCATTGCGGGTATCATCCTTTCCATCGGCGTCGGTGTTGATGCAAACATCATCACGGCGAGCCGCATCAAAGAAGAGCTTCACACGGGCAAGACGCTGGACGGCGCCATTCACAAGGGCTGCTCCAACAGTCTTTGGTCCATTATTGACGGCAATATCACCATTCTGATTGTTGCACTGATGCTGATCGGTGTGTTTGGTCCGTCGAATATTCTTTCCAAGATTTTCGGCGAATCCACGACCGGCGCGATTTATTCCTTCGGCTATACGCTG
The DNA here is from genome assembly GCA_051880755.1 of Hominenteromicrobium sp. Lineage (GTDB taxonomy): Bacteria > Bacillota > Clostridia > Oscillospirales > Acutalibacteraceae > Hominenteromicrobium. The sequence goes on along the minus strand of JBJEOO010000027.1, from coordinate 1,357 downwards.
CTGGTCGGCGTTATCGGCAACTTTGTCATGGGTGTGTTCTGCTCCCGCATGATGATCAAGTCGCTTTCCGGCTTCAAGCCGCTCCGTAAGAAATGGCTGTTTGGAGGTGCGGATAAGAAATGAAAAAGTTCAACATCGATTTTTATAAGAATAAGAAGATTTTCTTCATTCTTTCCTTGGCCGTGATCGTGATCGGTCTGATCTGCAATGTGATTTTCGGCGCAAAGCTCGATATCCAGTTTGCGGGCGGCGCCATGATCAAGTATTCCGTCGACGGTGAAGTCGATGCCAATGAGATTGCGGATCTGGTCAAGGGCGAGACGGGAAGAACCGTTTCCGTCACGGCCAATAAGGCCATCGGATCCGATGACAATCAGATTACCATTTCCTTTGCCGGCAACGAGGCGGTTACGCTGGAGCAGCAGAAGAATATTGCCCAGAAGCTTTCCGATGCTTATGCGGACCGCACCTTCAATGTTGTCGAGTCCAGCTCGGTTGATCCGACCATGGGCGCAAAATTCTTCCAGAAGTGCCTTGTCTGCATGGCGATCACCTTTGCAATTCTTCTGGCCTATATTGCCCTGCGCTTCAGAAAGATCGGCGGCCTTTCGGCCGGCGTCACCGCGATTATCGCGCTTGTGCATGACGTTCTGATTGTATACTTTGTGTTCGTCATTTTCGGGCTGTCCATCAACGACGTTTTCATCGCGGTTATCCTGACCATTCTCGGCTACTCGCTGAACGATACCATTGTCATTTATGACCGTATCCGTGAGAACCGCAAGCTGGAACCGACGAAGAGCGCAGACGCGCTGCCCGGTATTGTGAATAAGAGCCTGAATCAGACGATGGGCCGCTCCATCATGACTTCGGTCACCACGTTCCTCGCACTGCTGGTGATTTTCATCGTAGCGTCTGTATACGGCCTTACAACCGTTAAGACCTTCGCGCTTCCGATGATGGTCGGCGTCATTGTGGGCTGCTATTCATCGCTCTGCATTGCTGCGCCGCTCTATACCATGTGGACCGTTCGCAAAGCGAAAAAGAAATGATGCTTTAAAAGCCCGGTTTCTTTCCGGGCTTTTTCTTTGCTTCGCATACCAAGAAAAACAGCCTGCATCCCGGTTCGGATGCAGGCTGTGCTTATTTTTCGATGTCGTAAAGTACCTTGATGCGGCCTTGATACTCGGGATAGTCAAAGATTACCGTGAAATTTGCAACCTCGCTGAGCGTGCCGATCAGCGGGACGGAATCCAGCGGCGTTCCGGAGAGCTTTTTCTGCACGGCCGCGGCGAGCTTATCCGCATAGATGACCTGAATATTCCGGCCGAAATAGCTTTCAATCCGCACATCGACC
>JBJEOO010000026.1:0-4244 GCA_051880755.1 Hominenteromicrobium sp. | reverse complement strand
AGATGGAGGAAAGCGAAACCGTCTTTTTCCAGAGAAAAGTCAGCAGGAAAACAGCCAGACAGATCAGAAACACCCGCCAATCCAGAAGCAGCATCATGGCGGCCGCCGTCACGACGCCTTTTCCGCCGCGGAAGCCGAAATACAGCGGATACATGTGCCCGATGATGCACAGAAAACCGGCAGCATACATGCCGAGCCGCGCCATTTCCTCATCAATGCCATGCTGCACGCAGACATACCGGAGCGCATAATAGCCGATCAGAACGCTTGCCGCACATTTCATAAAGTCGCAGAGAAATGTCAGGGCCGACGCTTTTTTGCCCGCGACACGCAGCACATTGGTCGCGCCCGCGTTGCCGCTGCCGTAATCCCGTACATCCTCATGCGCGAAGAAGCGCGTCAGGATGATGGCAAAGCTGATGCTGCCCAGCAGATAGCCGACGAGGGCCGCAAACAGAAGCGGAAGAATGAGCTGTTCAAAATTTTCCATATCCAGTACCGTTTCCTTTCTCGCTTAGTCTCCGTCTTTTTCCCCGCGCTCCCGGATAATCAGGTGCACCGGCGTTCCTTCCAGACCATAGATCTCGCGGATCCGGTTCACCAGATACCGCTGATAGGAATAGTGGAACAGCTCCTTGGAATTCACGAAGCACACGAACGTGGGCGGCTTTGTGGAAGCCTGCGTCATGTAATAAATCTTCAGGCGCCTGCCCTTATCGGTCGGCGGCTGCACACGCGCCGTGGCCTGCGCGAGAATATCGTTGAGCGTACCGGTTGTGATGCGCATGGCGTTGCTCGAGGCAACGTGGCGGATCAGCTCAAAGAGGCGGTCCAGCCGCTGGCCGGTTTTCGCCGAGATAAAAATGATCGGCGCGTAAGACATAAAGGAGAAATCCTTTTCAAGCTTTGTGCGGTATTCCTGCATCGTCTTGTCGTCTTTTTCGACGGCGTCCCATTTATTCACCGCGATAATGCAGCCCTTGCCCGCCTCATGCGCGATGCCCGCAACCTTGGAATCCTGCTCCGTAAAGCCGACGGTCGCATCGATCAGAATCACGCAGACATCGGCGCGGTCAACGGCCATTTCGGCGCGCAGATTGCTGTAATGCTCAATGACGTCTTCCACCTTGCTCTTGCGGCGCAGGCCGGCCGTATCAATGAAGGTAAACGTGCCGAACGCATTCTGGATGGTGGTATCCACGGCGTCGCGCGTTGTGCCGGCAATATCGGAAACGATACAGCGGTTTTCACCGGAAACACGGTTGACGAGCGACGACTTGCCAACGTTCGGCTTTCCGATCACCGCAACCTTAATGATCTCGTTTTCCTCTTCCTCAGTCTGCTCCTCCGGCAGGTGCTCCAGAACCGCGTCAAGCAGATCACCCGTGCCGTGGCCATGCACGGAGGAAACCTGAATCGGATCGCCGAGGCCGAGATTGTAGAACTCGTAAAAATCCGCCGGCGGCTCGCCGACCGTATCGCATTTATTGACGCAGACGATAACCGGCACACGGCTTTTCTGCAGCATCTGCGCGATATTCAGGTCGGTTGACACCATGCCGGTGCGGATATCCGTCACAAAAATAATGACATCCGCCGAATCAATCGCAATCTGCGCCTGCGTGCGCATCTGAGACAGAATCACATCCTTCGATTCCGGTTCGATGCCGCCCGTATCCACAAGCGAAAATTTTCTGTTTTTCCACTCACATTCGCCGAAGATACGGTCGCGCGTGACGCCCGGCGTATCCTCCACAATGGAAAGGCGCTGTCCGATCAGTTTGTTGAAAAGGGTGGACTTGCCGACATTCGGCCGCCCGACAATCGCCACAATTGGTCTTGACATCTCCGTTTCCTCCTTTTCTTATATCGTCTCCGGCCGGCTGCCGAGTATATCCCGCAGCTGCCCGCCGGCATCCTTTTGCATTCGTCTGGCCCGAACGCCCAGCTTTTCGCCGAGGGCGCCGAGCGTCATATCGTCCAGAAATACATCCTCATCCGCCATCAGCATGGCATGCGGAATCAGCACTTCATCGCCGAGCTTTTCCCGGCTCAGACGCCGGACAAGATCCTGTCCGACCAGCAGGCCGGTCACATCGACCGTACCGCCGAAAAATTCGTTATGCACCGGGACAAGATTGATTTCAAGCCCCGGAAATTTCTCCCGCACCGCGTCAAACAGCCGGTCCAGAAACGCAAACGCCGCCTCACCGGTCGGAATCGTTACGCGGCGCCGTACGGCACGGGCCGGCGTCTCCTCCAGCGCCCAGAGAAGCTCCTCCTCCAGATCGCGCAGCATGCCGACACCGTTTTCAATCTGTGGGAAATCCTCGTAAAACGCGTAGGGCGGCAGCTCCCGCCCGGCAATCAGGTAAAATTCGTCGCTCGGAAACACCGTTCTCGAACCGCGCGCCGCGCGGAATCGATCGCCCCACCGCTCAAGAATTTCCAGCACGCCGCGCGCCGTTTCCCGGTTATACGGCACAAGCGGATACAGCCCTTCACGGTAGCGCGTCAGGCCGACCGGCACGCAGGCCACACTTTGCAGGCATTCACCCAGCCCGAACATTTCCGAAAGCGTATATTCAAGCTCCGCGCCGTCGTTCAGCCCCGGGCAGAGCACAAGCTGGCAGTTCAGCCGGATGTTGTGCTCCGCGAGCCGCCGCAGATGGCGCAGCGCGTCGCCCGCAAAGCGATTGTTCATCATTTTGCAGCGCAGCTCGGGGTTCATGGTGTGCACGGATACATTGATCGGGCTGATGTGCATGGCAATGATGCGGTCAATCTCCCGGTCGTCAATATTCGTCAGCGTAATGTAATTGCCGAACAGAAACGACAGGCGCGCGTCGTCGTCCTTGAAATAGAGCGTTTCGCGCATGCCCTTCGGCAGCTGATCGATAAAGCAGAACACGCATTTGTTGCGGCAGGAACGCTGGCGGTCCATCAGATACGTCTCAAATTCCAGCCCCAGAGCGCCGTACTGTGCCTTGATGATTTTTTCCTCGTACCGCCTGCCGTCCGGCTTCTCAAAAACAACGGTCAGGTGCGTATTCGTTTCATAAAAGCGGAAATCGAGGACATCGGTAATCTCATGCCCGTTGATGGAAATCAGCCTGTCGTGCGGCGCCATACCGGCACGCTCCGCAAGGCTGTGCGGCTCAATGCCGAAAATCTCAACTGCCATATCCCGTCTCCTTTCCGCTCATCATGATAACGCTGATTCAATTCTGTGCATTTCGGCACAAAAAACAATAGAGAAGGAGCAAAATCTGCCCCTTCTCTATCTTGCACAATATTGTTTCAGGCAAAATTATGCTTCCTTTTTAACAACTTCTCTGCCGTTGTAGTAACCGCAGTTACCGCAAACCCTGTGAGGTGTCTTATACTCTCCGCACTGCGGGCATTTCATAAGGGCAGGAGCGTTAAGCTTCCACACGTTGGAACGTCTCTTATTCTGTCTGGCACTGGACACTTTTCTCTTGGGTACCGCCATCGTCAGCACCTCCTTATATTAAACTAAAACTTTGGTTATCTGGAATCAGTTCAGCAGCTGCCGCAGAGCCTCCAGACGGGGATCTGTATGCTGCTTTATGCAGGCGCAGTCACCTTCGTTCAGATTCTGACCGCAGGTCGGGCAAAGCCCCTTGCAGTCCGCTCTGCAAAGATATTTGGACGGCGTCAGAAGAATGATGTCCGAATAGATCAGCTCGTCCAAATCGAGCTTCTCCCCTTCCACGACAATATAATCGTCGAAGTCATCCTGATCATCGTTCAGCCTGTTCACCAGCACGTGAGAAAAGCTGTGCGCAAGCTCTTTTCTGGTTTCCGTCAGGCACCTGTTGCACGGCATCGAATATGAATACCGGACATCGACATGAAGCTCCGCACTGGAAGCGAAAGCTTTGATCTCGCCCTGAACCTGAACCGGGGAAACAAACGGCTTGTAACCGTCGATTTCAACATCGGACAGGTCGATCGCATAATCGATACGCTGTGAAATATCCTCTCCCGAGAAATATTTTTTCAAATCGATAAGCATAGTTATCCTCATACCGTACTGATATATTATAAATACCAGACGGGGTTTTGTCAAGGAAAAGTTTGAAAAATACGCCGGCTGACTGCGAAAAAAAGCGTCCGGCGGGTTCTCACCGCCGAAGCGCCGTTTTTTCAGATCAACATACAGCCGGAATTATTTGGCGACATACTCCATCACAGACTCCGGAAGCTCTTCTGCCGCAGCC